>CAJFPI010000157.1 GCA_904398675.1 uncultured Oscillospiraceae bacterium | reverse complement strand
GGAGGATCTGGCCCTGGCCGCAGGGCTCATTACGGTGGATGGCGACTACCGCCGTTTCGCCTCGCCGGAATTTCACGACTTCTTCTCTCAATACGCCATCCATGTGGGCTCCACCGGGAACCTGGGCCTCTCCATCGGCATCATGAGCGCGGCCCTCGGCTACCGGGTCACTGTCCACATGTCTACCGACGCCCGGCAGTGGAAAAAGGATCTGCTGCGCTCCAAGGGGGTCAATGTTATCGAGTACGCCTCGGACTACAGCGCCGCTGTAGAGGAGGGGCGCCGTCTGGCCGCCGAGGATCCCATGAGCTATTTTGTGGACGATGAGAACTCCAAAACCCTGTTTTTAGGGTACGCGGTGGCAGCCAAGCGGCTGCGCCGCCAGCTGGAGGAGATGGAGATCCCCGTAGACAAGGACCACCCTCTCTTCCTCTACATTCCCTGCGGCGTTGGCGGCGCTCCCGGCGGCGTCTGCTTTGGGGCCAAGGAGCTGTGGGGCGACGATGTATACTGTTTCTTCGTGGAGCCCACCCAGGCCCCCTGCATGGCGCTGGGCATGGCCACGGGGCTGCACAACGCCATCTCGGTCCAGGATATCGGCCTCACCGGTCTCACCGCCGCCGACGGTCTGGCGGTGGGCCGCCCCTCCGGTTTCGTGGGCAAAACCGTGGAGCATCTGGTCAGCGGTGAGTTCACTGTGGAGGACGACATGCTCTACCGCTACATGGACGCCCTGCTGGACAGCGAAGGGATCTTCATCGAGCCCTCCGCCTGTGCCGCCTTCCAGGGGCCCTGCCAGCTGCTGCGCCACCCGGCCTCCAGTGCCTTCTTGGACGCCCACGGCCTGCGGGACAAGCTGGAAAACGCCGCGCACATCGCTTGGGCCACCGGCGGCAGCCTGGTGCCGGACGGGGTGCGGGAGGAGTACCGCGCCAAGGCCCGCTCCCTCTCCTGATATTCCGATTTGTTAAAAAAGCCTTCGCACCATTTCTGGTGCGAAGGCTTTTTCATGTTTTTGTAAAGCGCCTGCCGCGGGACAGCTGCCTCAGATCCTGGCCACGCCGCTCTTACGCGCAGCCTCCGCCACGGCCTCGGCAACCGCGGGGCCTTCTCCCTGCGGAGACAAGTCTCCGCAGGGTTCCCGTTTTTCACTCTGCCGGCCGGAAATGAATCCCGGCCAGCCCAAGGCTTTGCCTCCGGCAAAGCGCTTGCACGGCGCGCCGCGCCGCCCCGCTGTGCGGGGCCCCCGCGTGTCGGCCCCTTCCAGCCCTTCCTTAGATCCGGGCCACGCCGCTGCGCCGCGCAGCCTCCGCCACGGCCTCGGCCACCGCGGGGCCGACACGCTTGTCAAAGGCCTTGGGGATGATATAGTCGGCGCTCAGCTCCTCATCGGAGATCAGGCTGGCCAGGGCGTCTGCCGCCGCCATCTTCATCTCCTCGTTGATGTCGCTGGCCCGCACGTCAAAGGTGCCGCGGAACACGCCGGGGAAGGCCAGGACGTTGTTGATCTGGTTGGGGAAGTCGCTGCGTCCGGTGGCGATCACCGCCGCGCCGCCGGCCTTGGCCTCGTCGGGGAAGATCTCCGGCGTGGGATTGGCGCAGGCGAAGACAATGGCGTCCTTGGCCATGGTCTTTACCATCTCAGTGGTGACGGTGCCGGGGGCGGAGACGCCGATAAACACATCAGCCCCCACCAGCATGTCGGCAAGGCTCCCGGACTTGTGGTCCAGATTGGTCACCTGGGCCATCTCCTCCTTGATCCAGTTGAGGCCGTCCCGTCCCGCGTAGATGGCCCCCTTCCGGTCGCACATGGTCACGTTCTGGAACCCGGCGGACAGCAGCAGCTTGGTGATGGAGACCGCAGCGGCCCCCGCGCCGGAGATGACCACGTTCACGTTCTCCTTCTTCTTCCCCACCAGCTTCAGGGCGTTCTGCAGCCCCGCCAGGGTAATGATGGCGGTGCCGTGCTGGTCGTCGTGGAAGATGGGAATGTCGCACTTCTCCTTCAGCTTGCGCTCGATCTCAAAGCACCGGGGGGCGGCCACGTCCTCCAGGTTGATGCCGCCGAAGGAGCCGGAGATGTTGTAGACCGTCTCTACAAACTCGTCCACGTCCCGGGTTTTCACGCACAG
>CAJFPI010000156.1 GCA_904398675.1 uncultured Oscillospiraceae bacterium | reverse complement strand
TGCAGGATATCGCCATCCTCACCGGCGGCCAGGTCATCAGCGAGGAGCTGGGCTATGAGCTGAAGACCGCCACCATTGACATGCTGGGCCGTGCCCGTCAGGTCAAGGTCAACAAGGAGAACACTGTGATTGTGGACGGCGCCGGCGACAAGGAGGCCATCCAGAACCGCATCACCCAGATCAAGAACCAGATCGAGATCAGCACCTCCGATTACGACAAGGAGAAGCTGCAGGAGCGTCTGGCCAAGCTGGCCGGCGGCGTGGCCGTCATCAAGGTGGGCGCCGCTACCGAGACCGAGATGAAGGAGAAGAAACTCCGCATCGAGGACGCTCTGAACGCCACCAAGGCCGCTGTGGAGGAGGGCATCATCTCCGGCGGCGGCGTGGCTTACGTCAACGCTATCCCCGCAGTTGAGAAGCTGCTGGGCGAGGTTGAGGGCGACGAGAAGACCGGCGTGCGCATCATTGCCGCCGCTCTGGCCGAGCCTGTCCGCCAGATCGCTGCCAATGCCGGTGTGGACGGCAGCGTGGTCCTGGAGAAGATCAAGAGCAGCGACAAGGCCGGCTATGGCTTTGACGCCTACAATGAGACCTACTGCGACATGATCTCCGCCGGCATCGTGGATCCTGTGAAGGTGACCCGTTCCGCCCTGGAGAACGCCGCCAGCGTGGCCGCCATGGTGCTGACCACCGAGTCTCTGGTGGCCGACAAGCCCGAGCCCCCGGCTCCCGCTCCTGCCAACCCCGACATGGGCGGCATGTATTAATCGAAAGCAGCGCTGTAAAAACCCCGCAGTCGAGAGACTGCGGGGTTTTCCCTATGGGGTGATTTGCCGCGGCTTTCCGGGAAACGGGTGCGGCCTGCATGCGGCGGAGAGCAAAGGCGCCGTTGGAGGCCGGGCGGCTACCTGCGGATTTTTGGAAGGAAGATCCTGCCGCTTTTTCCGCAGTGGATATAGAAATGCAAACCAATTGTTTGATGCTGCCAATATGAGCTTAAGGCATTGCTTGTTGCGCGGAGAGGGTTTTGATGCTATAGTGAAAAAGCGAAGTAAGTGAAGAAAAGGGGGCGGTGACCTGTGGAACTGCGAGTGCTGAAATATTTCCTGGCGGTAGCCCGGGAGGAGAACATTACAAAAGCGGCAGCACTGCTGCATTTGACCCAGCCCACATTGTCCCGGCAGCTGATGCAGCTGGAGGAGGAGCTGGGCGTGCAGCTGTTCCACCGCAGCCGCTACCGGGTGATCCTCACAGAAGACGGCATGCTCCTGCGTCGGCGGGCCCAGGAGATTGTGGATCTGGCGGAGAAGACTGCGCGGGAGTTTCAGCGGCAGGAGGGGGAGCTCACAGGTGAGATTGCCATTGGCAGCGGAGACCTGCAGGGGATGTCTTATCTGGCAGAGCAGCTGGCCGCCTTTCACAGGGAGCATCCGCAGGTGCGCTATCAACTCTACAGCGGGCACTCTGACAACATCAAGGAGCGGCTCGAGCAGGGGCTTCTTGATTTCGGCCTGCTGCTGGAGCCGGTGGATATCGGCAAGTACAGATTCCTCTCCCTGCCTGGTGTGGAGGAGTGGGGCGTTTTGATCAGCGAGGACAGCCCCCTGGCGGCAAAGGCGTCCCTTACGCCGGAGGACCTGGCGGGAAAACCGCTCCTGCTGGCCGGGCGGGAGCTTGTGCAGCAGCAGTTTGAGCGCTGGATGGGGCCGCTGGCCGGGGAAGTGGACGCTGTGGTCAGGGGCAATCTGCCATATAATATGGCAATGATGGCCCGGCAGGGGGTGGGAGCCTTTCTCACGATCCGTCTCAACTGCGCCTATGAGGGGCTGCGTTTCATCCCGTTTTCCCCACCGCTGGAGACAGGAACGATGCTTGTTTGGAAAAAGGACCAGATATTTTCGCCTGCTGCGGAGCAGTTTCTCCGGCAGCTCAAGGAGTCGGTCCAAAGGGACCGGGAGCAGGAGAAATAGACAGGGAACGGCAGGACCGTCCCGTTTGTAAAAGGCAGGCGCCGGTGAGGCGCCTGCCTTCTGCTGCGGGGCTCTGCAGAGCTGGGCGCCGGGCGCGACGGCCGTCACGGAGCCAGGGGGATCTGGATCTCCGTGAGGAACTCCTCCTCCTGCATGGTGTCCATATTGTCGATGGCGTACAGCTCGAAGGGGTCACCGGCGGGAGTCCTGCCCTGCACCTTGAGATACTGCAGCAGGCGGCGCAGCTGCTGGGCGTTCTGGACGTAGGAGCCCCGGTAGTAGCAGGAGGCGTAGGGCCCGGCGGGGAGCACATAGTCCCAGGGGGCGTCCTGGTCCTCCAGAACAAAGAACACGGAGGAATATACGTTGGTGGCCCCCTGGGCGATGTCCTCCATGGAGAACACCGCGCCAAAGACCTGGTTGCCCAGGTCCTGGATGCGGTCCTCGTGGTCCCGGTGGAGCTTTTTGATCATGAAGTCCATCTCCTCATCCCGGGTGATCCGCTGGCTGACCTGGATGCACCGCCGCTCCGGCAGAGAGAGGATCTGGCAGTGTCCCGCCTCAATGGACCGGGCCGCATGCAGGTCGCTGACCCGCTGGCGCAGGCGGCGGATCCGCCGCTGGGTCTCCGCAAGGCGCTCCTGCAGCAGCGTCTCCTCCTGACGGAGCATGGAGAGGGTATTGTCAACGCTCTGATGGTCCAGGTAGGCCTTGATTTGGGACATGGAGAACCCCAGCTGCCGCAGGTCCCGGATCACGTTCAGCTTGTACATGTCCTTCAGGGCATAGAGCCGGTAGCCGTTGGTGTCCCGGCTGGGGGTGAGGATGCCCAGCCGCTCGTAGTAGCGCAGGGAGTCCACCCCGATGCCGCACAGCTGGGCGATTTCATGGATTTTATAGGAGTCCTTCATGGCTGTGCCTCCCTGGCGTACAGAAAAATTTCCTCTTGACCTTGGTATTATACCAGGGTTTATCATAGGGTGTAAAGAGGAGGTTTTATTTATGTGGCGCAATACCATACGCCGAATGTACCAGAAGATCACAGAGGGACTGAGCTGGAAAAACGTGGTGCTGATCCTGCTGGGCGCGGCCGTCTGCACCTTCGGCATCCACAACATCCACCAGCAGACGGGCATTACCGAGGGCGGCGTCATCGGCATGATGCTGCTGCTCAACCACTGGCTGGGTGCTCCGCCATCCATCCTGACCCAGGTGCTGGACATCGCCTGTTATGCCGCGGCGTTCCGTTTCCTGGGGTGGCGGTTTATCCGGACCTCGGTCCTGTCCACGCTGAGCGTCAGCCTGTTCTATCAGATCTGGGACCAGTTTCCCCACATGCTGCCGGATCTCACCGCCCACCCCTTTTTAGCGGCGGTGCTGGGGGGGCTGTTTGTAGGCGTTGGCGTGGGGATCATCGTGCGGCAGGGGGGGTCCAGCGGCGGCGACGACGCCCTGGCTCTCACCATCTCCCGCGTCACCGGCTGGCGGCTGAGCCGCTCCTATCTCTTCACGGACCTGACGGTTCTGGCCCTGTCCCTGAGCTATATTCCCGCCCGGCGGATCGTCTTTTCCCTGATTACCGTGACGATTTCGTCCCTTGTCATCGATAAGATCCAGAATCTGGGCCTTGCCGAGGGCGGGGAGGAGGGTGGGGACTTCCCCCAGAAAACGTCCCCCCAAAAAAGGGCGGAGGACACGGCGGGGCCGTCATCATAATAGAAAACAATAGAAAGACCCATGGACGGGGCTGCATGACACGCCCCCCGGAAGGCCGCCGGACATATTGTCCGGCGGCCTTCTTCTCCGCGCTGCGTTCAGAAACTGCCGGGGGATCAGGAAAAAGCAAAAGACCCTCTCTTTTCCCGACAGGAACTTCAGATTTCCCTTTGTACAATGGCGGTATCCGAATAAAAACAAGGGGGACAAGCTGCATGAGATTCCGGGCGCTGCTGTTAGGGAAGAGGAAGGAGTCCCAGCTCCTGGAGCTGGGACTGCACGCAGCGGGAGGGTTTCTTGCCACGCTCCTGCTGCTGGATGGACGGGCGCCGCTGGCCATTGCGCTCCTAGGCGCAGTCCGCGGCAGGACGGCCATGCTGGCAGTGCTGTGCGGCTCGGCGGCCGGGGCGGTGCTGCTGATGGACTTTACGGCCGGGCTGCGGCACTGCGGCATCCTGGTGCTGATCTATGCGGTGTTTTCCGCCTTCCGGGATACCAAGTACATGGAAAGGGAGCTGTTCCGCCCTGTGGCGGCCATGGCTATGACCGCCGCGGTGGAGCTGGCATACCTGCTGCAGGAGGGGCTGTCTGCCGCCAGCGTGGCCGGGTATCTCACCTATCTCATCCTCATAGGCATCGTCAGCCACTACCTGGCGCTGCAGCTGGGGGAGCATAGGGAGCAGAGTGAAGGGGGGATCGCCGCCCTGCGGCGGCGGCTGGAGCTGTCGGCGGCGGCCTTCCGGGATCTCTACAACAGCTTTGGCCGCACCCAGCCCCGGCACAACGACGAGAACCCCGCGGTGGTCTTTGACCGGGCGGCGGAGCAGATCTGCCGGTCCTGTCAGCAGTGCCGCCAGTGCTGGGACAAGTCCTATATCGACACCTTCAATGCCCTGAACGACGCCACCCCCGCCATGATGCGCCGGGGAAAATCTCTGCCGGAGGACTATCCGGAGCACTTCCGGCAGCGCTGCGTCCAGCTGCCTCAGTTTCTGGGGGCGGTGAACCGGGAGGTGACGGCTCTGCTGCTGCGCCGCCAGTACAGCCGCCGCCTGGACGCGGAGCGGCAGCGGGTCCGTGGACAGTACGCCCAGCTCTCGGAGTTTTTAAACCAGACGGCTCAGATCACCGAGGCGGCTGTACCCGCCTGCGGGGGGCAGTGTCCCTGCCAGGTAGGGGGCGCCTGGCGGCCCAGGGAGGGGGAGAGCACCTGCGGCGACACCATCGCCCACTTTGAAACCGACGCAGGCATCCTCTGCCTCCTCATCTGCGACGGCATGGGCAGCGGCGAGGAGGCCCGGCGGGAGTCGGCCAACGCAGCCCGGCTTTTGGAGCAGTTTCTCAAGGCGGGGGTGGAGGCGGAGGCGGCCCTTCGGACCATCAACGCCGCCCTCAGCCTCCGCAGCGACGACACGGGGGCCTTTACCACCATCGACCTGGCCCTGCTGGATCGGAAGAACCGGCAGGTCTCCCTCTACAAATACGGCGCCGCCCCCACCTACATCAAGCGCCACGGCACAGTGCGGAAGGTCTCCGGCACCGCCCTCCCTGCGGGGCTGCAGGATATCCAGACCGTTCCTGCGCCGATCCGGTTCCCGCTGGAGCAGGACGCCTTTCTGGTCCTGCTCAGCGACGGCGTTGTGGACGCGGGGGATGACGACTGGCTGCAGAACCTGCTGGCTGGCTGGCAGGGGGCGGAGCCCCAGCGGCTGGTGTCCCTGATCCTGGCGGAGAGCCGAAACCACGGCGGCCTGCGGGATGACTGCAGCGCCCTGTGCCTGCACCTGGCCGGCGGAGACCGGGAGGTCTGAGCCGGCCAATGGGGCTTTTACACCTGCAGGCCGCGCAGACGCATGCATTTGCGCCGCGTTCACAAGGGGGAAAAAGAAAGTGGGCAGTGTATAGGGCGTGCGATTTGGGACATACTGGGAATAGAATCTTACAAGAGGAGAGTGACGCCCTTTGGTGAAAGGAACATCCCGACGGGTCGTGGTAGTGGATTCCCCGGACCCGGAGCTGTTTGAGCAGGCTATTTTTATCGTCCGTAACGACGCCTTTGGAAAGGAGGGCGTTACTCCGGAGCAGGTAGTCAGCGAGGCCTGCCGTGTGGCCCGGGACTATGCGCCGTCCCGGCGGCGCTGGCGCTGGCGGGACCTGTCGGCCCTGTGCTATGCGGCAATGGGAGCGGGCGTCATCGGCCTTGTGTGGCTGGTAGCCGCCCTGCTGTAGAATGGCGGACACAAGGCATGCTGCCGCGCTGCAAGGGTGCCGCCTGACGGCGGTAAAACAGAGGAACTGAAAAAAGAAGGGGGCTGCCCGCGCATGCAGGCAGCCCCTCTGTATTGACATTTAGAAACGGTGTTTTCTGTTACCACCCCTATTTCGGCCATTGGAGCGGCCGTTTCCATCGCCGCCCTTCCGGCCTCTGCCGTCTCTGGCGGAGGAGTTCCGCTCCGTGCCCCGCTTTTTTTCTGAAACCGAGCGGCGCCCGCCTGTTTTGCCGGCACCGGAGGAGCGCTCTTTTTCCCCGTGGAGCGGACGGATAAGACTGTCCCTGCCGTAGCCGATGAGATCCTCACGCCCAGCTCTGTACAGCGCCTCGGTGACCAGGCGGCGCATCTCCGGCCGTTTCCACTGGAGAAGGGAGCGCTGGAGGGCCTTCTCGTGGGGATCCCGGGCCACATACACTGGCTCCATGGTGCGTGGGTCGATGCCCGTATACCACATGCAGGTGGAGAGGGTCCCCGGGGTGGGGTAGAAGTCCTGGACCTGCTCGGGCTGGCGGCCGGTCTTGTTGAGGAACTC
>CAJFPI010000155.1 GCA_904398675.1 uncultured Oscillospiraceae bacterium | reverse complement strand
GAGAGCTGCTCTGACCGCTGACGAGATCGCCAAAGAAGCGGAGTTCTTCTCCTTCGGCACCAACGACCTGACCCAGATGACCTTCGGTTTCAGCCGTGACGACGCCGGCAAGTTCCTGGCCAGCTATTATGACCGGAAGATCTATGAGGCCGATCCCTTCTCCAAGCTGGATCAGGTGGGTGTGGGCCGTCTGGTGAAGATGGCCTGTGAGCTGGGCCGTCAGACCCGCCCCGACATCAAGCTGGGCATCTGCGGCGAGCAGGGAGGCGATCCCTCCACCGTGGCTTTCTGCCATGATATCGGCCTGACCTATGTGTCCTGCAGCCCCTTCCGCGTTCCCATTGCCCGTTTGGCTGCCGCCCAGGCCGCCATTAAGAACCCGAGAAAGTAACAGCGGCAAGGCTCCTATAAAAATGTCAAAAATGTCCCCGGTTCTCAGGAACCGGGGACATTTTTGTGTTTCAGTCCAAGTCAGGCATGGCCGGCGCCTCCTAGCCCTGCTGCCTCTGCGCTCTGGCGTTGGTATCGATAGAGGCGCGGAACACCACCAGGCGGTCATAGAGATACTCCAGGATGAAGTTGGCCGCCATGTTGAGGATGGTGACCAGATACTCATTCCAGTGCAGCGTGTCCGCCAGGAAACTTCCCAGCAGCGTGGAAAGGGGGGTAAACACGCAGTAAAAGAGAAAAACCAGCGCCATGGCCCGGGGGACATTATTGGCGGACTGGAAGGTATAGCGGCGATTGAGGGTGAAGTTCCACAGCACCGACAGCACCAGTGCGATCAGGTAGCAGGGCCAGTAGCTCCATTCCGTCACCTCGTTTAAAAGGGAGAACGCCACCAGCTCGATGATGCCTGCGGAGATGGAAAACAGCAGGAATTTCAGGGATCGAATCACTTCTTTTCTGGACATGGGCCTCCTCCTTATCCTCGGTTCCCGGCGCGGTTCAGCGCCTGAAAATTCTTTTGGTTAGACCGGTAGAGGCGCTTGAACACCTCATAGTAGGGGCGGTAGAGGGCGGTGCGGGCCGGATCCGGCGTGTACCGGGCCGCCACGGGGATAAACCGGCACACCGCGTCCAGGCTCTCAATCTCCCCGAGGCCCACCCCCACCACGGCGGCAGCGCCCACAGCTCCCACATTCTGGGGATTTTCCACAACCTCCACCGTCCGCCCGGTAATATCCGCCAGGCGCTGGCAGGTCACCGGTGACAGCGCCCCGCCGCCAACGAACCGGACCGGGTTGGAGGTCCGCAGTTTCCGCTCCTGGCACTCCAGCATCCAGTTCAGATGGAAACAGGTCCCCTCCAAAACAGCGTTGATCATCTCGGTTTTTCCCGTCTCCAGCCGGATGTTGAAGAACATCCCGGCGGCGCTGGGGTCCTCAAATGGACAGCGGTTGCCGTGGAGCCAGGGGGTGAAAATCACCCCGCCGGAGCCGGGGGGTACATCCTTTACCGTCTCGGTCATGTAGTCGTAGAGGCTGCGGTACACCGCCTCCTGGCTGTGGGCTACGTCCCGTTTCTCCAGGTAGATGCCGATCTCGTCCAGGGCCAGGTGATCCTTCACCCACTCCAGGCATTTGCCGGCAGTCTCCATCTCGGCAAAGTAGCTGTACCGCCCATTCTGGGCGCCCACAATGGCGGCGATCATAGCGGTGACGTCCACCATCTGCCGCTCCGTCACAGTAGAGACCCAGCCGGAGGTGCCACAGTAGATATGGGTGCTGCCCACGGCGGCAGCACCGGCTCCCACGCAGATCAGGGCCGCGTCCCCTCCGCCGCCGAACACCGGCGTTCCCGGCGCAAGCCCCAGCTCCCCGGCGGCCTTCTCCGTCAGGCGGCTCACCAGCTCCGTGGCGTCCACCAGCCGGGGCAGATGCTCCATCCGGACGCCGAACATCCGGCAGAGCTTTTCGCTCCAGCCCTGGTGTCCCTTCCGGGTGTCGTAGAGGAAGGTGGCATAGGCGCTGTCCCGGGTCATCACCGCCTCCCCCGTGCATCGGAGGATCAGATACTCCTTCACATCCAGCCACTTCCACGCCCGGGCGAAGTTCTCCGGCTCATGGCCTTCCACCCACTTATATTTCCACAGCGGGTCCTTCACGCTGCTGGATACCGCCCCGGTGAGGCGCAGGCTGGTGAGAAGCTTTCTCACATTGGCCCCGGCGATCTGAACGCCGTGGGCAATGCCCCGGCGCAGTTCCTCGCCGGAGCGCTGGTCCATATAGCTCATGGGGCGGCGGACCGGTACGCCCGACCGGTCCACCAGCACCAGCCCCTGCATCTGGGAACAGAAGGAGAGGCCCGCCACCTCCGACGGGGCCACCGTTCCGGCGGAGAAGATCTCCCGGGTGGTGGCGCACATGGCCTCCCACCACTCCTCCCCGTCCTGCTCCGCCCCGCCGTCCGGCAGGATGTAGAGGTGATAGCCCCGCTGGGCGCTGGAGACCAGGGAAATATCCTTGTCAATGGAGAAGAGGCAGGTCTTCACTCCAGTGGTCCCTATGTCATAAGCCAACACATACTTCATCACGCATTCCCCCTCCGCTCTGTTATGGCCGGTGGTCGATCTGGTGCTGCTCCAGGGTAAAGGCGGACTCCAGAAACTTCAAAAGCTCCGCCTCCATCAGCCCCTCCTCCTGCTCCGCTCCGCAGTAGAGGGCCATCCTGGCCCGGTAGTAGTCGCAGGAATAGGAAAATTGCAGCATCATCAAAAGATTGTCAAAAAAGAAGGCGAAAAACCTGGGATCCATGTCCTGCCGCAGATCACCCGCCGCCTGGGCCCTGGCGATCACCGCGGTGTAGAGCCGGGCGGTGACCCCCTCGATCTCCTCCGCCAGCTGCCGGGCGATCGTCCCGCTGGCATTGGTGATCTGGTGGTAGAGGCGGATGTGACTGGGGTGGTCCCGGGAAAAGGACTGGAGCGCGCGGATCATCTGACCGGCATAGTGGAGGAGCTTGTCCTCCCGGGCCGTCACCTCCGCCAGCACCCGCTCCAGCGCGGCCAGACTGTGGCGGAGGCAGGCGCGGAAGAACGCCTCCTTATTCTCATAGTACTTATAGAGGACCCCTACGCTGATCCCCGCCCGGCGGGCGATGTCCGCCATGCCGGCAGCGTGGAACCCGCCCTGGGCAAAGGCCTCGATCCCCGCCTCCAGGATCTCCGTCTGTTTCTCCGCCGTGAGTTTCTTCAGCACCGGCTATTCCTCCGCATCCTTCCGCCTGGCGTATGTTGTCACATAGATAAGGCGCTGCAGAGCGGCGTCCCCCCGCCCCAGGGGCCGGCAGCCCGGCATGGTCTCCCCAAAGCGGCGGGCCAGGCACCCCTTCTTCAGCAGCTGGGCTACAGCTGCCGCCTCCTCCCGGTCGGCGCCGACACAGAGCGCCCCGGCGCCCTGCATCAGCACCGCGGCCCGGCGGCCCAGCCCCCGCAGCACCTCCGCCCCCTCATAGGAGGAGACGCATCGGACCGCCGCCCCGGCGATCTGTGCCAGATCATCCACCAGAGGGCGGAGCGTCCTGCCCTCCATGCTCACCGCCACCGTGTCAGGATCCCGCAGGTGGATAACGGCCCCGGCAGCGCCGCTGCGGTAGAGGGCGGCGTGGAGGGCCGCGGCGGGTTCCCTGCCGGGTGCGCTGAGGGAGCAGACCTGCTCCGCCCCGCCCAGCTGCAGCACAAAGGCGTCCCCCTGCCGCCGGCTCTCCCCGAGGTCCGGGATATAGACCGGCAGCTCCGGCGGCGGCACCGCCCGGGCCACCCGCTCCCGGCACACCTCCTCCAGGGCCTCCGACACGGCGAAAGCCCCCTCCATATCCGTCCCCAGGCACAGCGCCCCGTGGTTCCGAAGGAGAAAGGCGCTGCTGTGGGGGTTGGCGGCCACCTGCTCCGCCACCGCCCGGCGGAGTTCCTGTGTGGAGGGCAGGCCGTAGGCCGCGCAGGGCACCCGGCCACCCAGCAGGGCGTGGCCTGTCACCAGATCCCGGCCGGCGACGCCGCAGATGGTGGCCATATCCTGATGGGTGTGGATCACAAAGTCCGCCGACGGGCGCAGGCGGTAGGCGTCGGCGTGGATCCCCTTCTCGCTGGAGGGCTTTCTCGCCCCCTCCCAGGAGCCGTCCCGGCCGTCCACCACCACCAGCTGCTCCGGCGTCATGGTGTCGTAGCCCAGGCCGCTGGGGGTGATGACAAAGCGGGTGTCGGAAATCCGGGCGCTGATGTTGCCCCAGGTCCGGGCCACAAGGCCCCGCTCCAGAAGCCGCCGTCCGGCCTCCACCACCAGCCTCCTGGCCTCCTGTTCCGAATAGGCCATGGCTCAGTCCCCCGTGGGGCCGCAGCCGGAGAGCACCCGGTCAAACCGGGAGAGCACGTCATCGATCATCTCCTCGGTGTAGGCGGCGCTGGTGTACAGCCGGGACCCGGCCAGGGTGACGATCCCCTCGGCCATGTAGGCGGCCCCCATGTGCTCCATCTCCTTTTGCCGGATGCCGGTCTGCTTGAGGATCTGGGGAATGGTCCAGGGCTTTTTCCAGTCGATGGCAAAATGCATGGTGCCCACGCTGTCCAGATGGCAGATGGACCCCTGGTTGAAGGCCACAAAGGGCAGGTCATACTTGGCGATAAGGCCCTGCAGTCCCTTTGTCAGCCGGTCGCCCATCCGGCCGGCGGTCTCGCAGGCGTTGGTGCGCTCGATCTCGCACAGGGCGAAGTATCCGGCGGCGCAGGAGAGGGGCGTGGCCGCCATGGTGCCGCCGCACATGGCCTTGGAGACCTTTTTCCCGGAGCTGTCCAGCCCGGCCCCCAGGTGGGCCATGCAGTCGGCGTGGCCGCCCACGCCGCCGGCGCCGGGATATCCCCCGGCGATGATCTTGCCGAACACCGTGAGATCCGGGTCCACGCCGAAGTAGCCCTGAGCGCCGCTGAGGCCGATGCGGAATCCTGTCACTACCTCGTCAAAGACCACCAGGGCTCCATAGTCCCGGGCCAGCTTGGCAGCGCCCCGGACAAACTCCTTGGAGAGGGGACGGGTGCCGCTCTCGGGGCCCATGGGCTCCAGGAACACCGCCGCCGTGCCGCCGGTGAGGCGGTTGGCCTTCAGCTTTCTCTCCAGATCCTCCAGGTCGTTGGGGAAAAACTCGTCGGTGTGCTTGAAGACAAAGCCGGGTACCCCCTTGGAGAGAATGCCCTTGGTGCCGGGGATGCGGATGCCGTAGGCCAGCTGGTCGGACCACCCGTGGTAGGCGCCGCCCATCTTCAGGATATTCTTCTTGCCCGTCTTCAGCCGGGCGATGCGGACGGCCACCATGTCCGCCTCCGTGCCGGAGCCCAGCATCCGGAACATCTCCACCGAGGGCACCAGGTCCGAGATCTTCTTGGCCAGCTTGTACTCAAACTCGTGGAACAGCCCCGTGGAGGGTCCGCAGGTTTTCAAAAGCTCGATGACCTGATCCCGCACCGCCGGCGGATTGCTGCCGAGGATCGTGGGGCCGCCGGCCTGGAGCAGATCATAGTACCAGTTGCCGTCAAGATCGTAGAGCTTTGCCCCCTCGGCCCTGGTAATGACAATGGGGAAGGGGTAGTTGAAAGCCAGGTTGTGCTGCACCCCGCCGGGGATCACCTTCCTGGCCTTTGTAATCATCTCCTTTGATTTGGGGCATTTCTCCTCAAAGTAGTGCTGGACATACTCCTCCAGTTTTTCCCGCCGGATGGAGTACACCGGCTTTCGGATCAGCTCGTCCAGCTGCCGCGTCACCGCCGCCGCGTCCAGATACTCGTCAATTGCAAATCCGTTGTAGGCCATGGCAATACCTCCTGTCGCTGCCTTCCGCTGCTCATCTTCCTCCATGTGAATAAGGATTCACGTCTGTGAAAACAGCGTACCACACCGCCTCCCCTCTGTCAATCTTTTCAGGCAAAACCAAGGCCCGCCCCCAGGATGAGGGCGGGCCTTTTGTATGTTGGAGCCGCGTTTTACCGGCCCTTCAGATGGTCATGATCCAGCCCATGTCGTCCTTCACGGTACCGGTCTGCATGCCATAAATCGTATCATAGAGTTTCTGGCTCACCGGACCCACATTGCCGCTGTTGATGACAATGTCCTCTCCCTTG
>CAJFPI010000154.1 GCA_904398675.1 uncultured Oscillospiraceae bacterium | reverse complement strand
TCCGAGCAGATGCCGTAGTAGGTGGGGTTGTTCACCAGCACCGCCTTGGCGTCCGGGTTCTGCACAATCGCCCGCTCCACCTCTGCCGCAGTCATTCCCAGGGGGATGCCCAGCCGGTCGTCGCACTCGGGGTTGACATAGACCGGGATGGCGCCGCAGAGGACCATGGCCCCCATGACGCTGCGGTGGACATTGCGGGGCAGGATGATCTTGTCCCCCCGCTTGGCGGCGGAGAGCACCATGCTCTGCACCGCCGAGGTGGTGCCCCCCACCATCAAAAAGGCGTGGGCGGCGCCGAAGGCCTCCGCCGCCAGCTCCTCCGCCTGGCGGATCACCGTCACCGGGTGGCACAGGTTATCCAGGGGTTTCATGGAGTTGACGTCCATGGACACGCACTTCTCCCCCAGGAGGGCCGTCAGCTCCGGGTTTCCCCGGCCCCGCTTGTGGCCCGGCACGTCGAAGGGGACCACCCGCATCCGTCCAAACTCCTCCAGCGCCTCATAGATGGGCGCTCTCTTTTGATCCAGCGTGTCGCTCCCCTCCTCTCAATAGATGTTCCGGCCGCTGAAAATCTCGATCATCTCCCGGCGGATATTGTCCATGATCTCCAGCCGCACCTGGGGCGGCAGCTCGTAGACGTCGGTTTTGAAGAGATAGTTCTGCAGATTGATATCCTTCAGCATCATCTTGGTGTGGTAGAGATTGGCCTCATATACATTGATGTCCACCGCGTCGTACCGCCGCAGGGTGGCGGGATCAATATACTCCTGGATGGAGCGGACGGCGTGATCCATAAAGAGCTTTTTCCCGTTCACATCCCGGGTAAAGCCCCGCACCCGGTAGTCCATGGTGATAATATCACTGTCGAAGGAGCCGATCAGATAGTCCAGCGTGGACAGCGGCGTGATCTCACCGCAGGTAGCCACGTCAATATCCACCCGGAAGGTGGCAAGGCAGGTCTCCGGGTGGTACTCGGGATAGGTGTGCACCGTCACATGGCTCTTGTCCAGATGGGCCAGCTGGGTCTCCCCCGCCGGCACCATGGAGCCCTCCGCAATGAGGATCGTCACCGAGGCGCCCTGGGGGTCGTAGTCCTGTTTGGCGATGTTCAGCACCTTGGCGCCGATCATATCGGTGAGGGAGGTGAGGATCTTGGTGAGCCGGTCGGAGTTGTACTGCTCATCAATATAGGCGATATAGTCCCGCTGCTCCCGGGGCGTTTTGGCATAGCACACATCATAGATGTTAAAGCTCAGCGCCTTGGTCAAATTGTTGAACCCATACAGTTTCAGTTTATCCGACATGGTCCCGTACCCCCTCGTGTGGAAAAGATCTTTCTGCGCCCGTGTCTGTCCATCTGCGGACCACAAGCCCTCCCAGCGGGGACACGGCAAAGCAAAAACAGGCGGCATGCCCACAGCATACCGCCTGTTGTAAACGCCAATCCATATGGAAAAACCCACACCAAACCGCGCATCCCTCCCCCGGTGGAGCAGGAAGACGCGCAGTCGGACCGATATGGGTACATTCCCAGAGTCTATATAGCAAATACTTACTTTTACTACTCTTATTGACCGTTTTACAAGTGGTTGATATGCCTTGCAGCATACTGGTTATAAAGTAACCAACTTATAAAATTGAGCTTTTAACTCAATCAATAATGGCAACATCTCAGTTGCCTTCGGCAGTTGACCCGGCTGTCCGTATGGCCTTGACCCGAGACGGGTGGTCAGAGAAAATATTTGCATGGATACTCAGGAAACTCCCATATCACATAGCATCCTTAGTGTATCGGAAATGGAGACGATTGTCAAGCCCTTTCGACAAAAGAATCCCCGGCGGAGAGCAGCGCCCTCCGCCGGGGGAAACAACTACTTGTCCAGCGGGAACTCCAGGATCCCCAGCGCACCGGCCCCCAGAGAATACTCCGGGAAAACGAGGACCACCGTCCCCGCTTCATCGAAATAAAATCCCGCGTCGCTGGAGACCACATCCACAAGATCAATATACTCCAGGAACAGCATCCCCTGCTGATCCTCCGGCAGCTCCTGGAGCTGCCGCTCCACCTGCTCTGCCGCATTTTCCTCCCAGCCGGAGCCCAGCAGCATTTCCAGGGTCAGCTCCTCCCCAGTGGCAAGGTCGATATTATAATAATAGTTGCGCTGGTAGGCGCTGGCCAGGGTCTCCGTCTTGTGGATTACAAAGGAAAGAATCTCCTCATCGGCGTGTTTCACTTCATAGTCCACATGAATGGACACAGGGATGAAGGAGGCTGGGTCTCCGCCGGTCTCCACATAGGCGTCATAGTACTCCTGCGCCCGCTGCATGGAGGCGTCCACCTCCGCCTGGATGGTATTTGTAATGGTCTCATTGACCGCGTCCGCCCAGGCGGTATCCCCTGTCAAGGCGCTGGTGTCCACATGGGGGATCCGCACATCGGCAATGTAGGTGTCGCTCTCCTCCTGATAGTCCTGGAACGTCACCAGGCGGCAGAGCTGCCCCAAAACCGGAATGTCGTATACAGCGCTGGCAAAAACGGGGCTGACGTTTACCAGCAGCACCAATACCGCGCAGGCGGCCAGTGTCGAGGTCAGCCACCGAGAGCGGCGCATTCTTCTGCGGCGGCCTTTCTTGATCGCCGTCTCCACTCTGCCGGCCAGCTCCCCGGGAATCTCCGTGGACTCATATTGCTCACGCAGATTTTTCCACATTGCGCTCAGATCCTCCCTTCGTCCGCCATATCCAGACGCAGCAGCGCCAAAGCGCGGTACAAGCGGTTTTTCACCGTGCTCAGGGCGGCGCCGGTGACATCGGCGATTTCGCTGAGTTTCATGTCCTCAAAAAACCGCAGGATCACCACCAGTTTCATCTCCTCAGGCAGCTTGTCCAGCGCCGCGTACAGCGCCACCGCATCCAGCACCTGGGATTCCTGTGACACACCGTCCTCCTGCTCGGGGACCGCATCTGTATAGACCACGCGCTTTCTGCGGCGCAGGCTGTCGATGCTGGTGTTGACCAGGATCCGGTAAAACCAGGTCTGCAGCGTCTCGATATCCTTCAGTGTATCCTGTTTTTCAAAGGCTTTGACAACGGCATCCTGCACCACGTCCATGGCGTCGTCGCTGTTATGCATAAAGCTGTAGGCCAGGCGGTAAAACCGGTTTTGATTTTTCCGCACATAGTCCGCCAGCGCCTCTTCCCTAGGACGGTCCAACAGTTTCCGCACTCCTTCTGCCTTGTCAGGCCATGTACTCCCCTAGAATCTCCTCCACTGTGTCGCTGTCAGCGGAGATGCAGAGCACCACATAGGTCCCGTACTGTTTCAGCACCGCGCTCTCCAGCTTGAACGTCTCCTCCGGGAGATAGGCGCTGTATTGAGCGGTCCGGTCCGCCAAATGGCTGGAAAGGCCCTCCAAAAGCGCCGCCGCGCCATCCTCGTCCGCCGCCTTGAGGAGCACCAGCTCCTCTGCTGTGGCGCCGCTCCCGACATACACATAGCTCTCCTCACAGGTAAGCTCCATATCCAAAAGCAGGGCTGCTGCGTCAGAGTCGACTTCATAAAGCGTCTCCTCAAACGCGCCGCTGTCCAACAGGGACTGGGCCAGCTCCTCCAGATCCACCGATGCCGGCGCCTGAGCAGAGCACCCCGCCAGAAGAAGGCAGGAGAAGACCAGGGGCACTATCCGTCTCATCATTTCTTATCCCTCCACCGTATGCGTCTTTAAATAATCCAGCCAGACCTTGCAGGCATCCGGCAGCAGGTGAACCCCGTCGAAGGAGTCGTCCTCCGGCAGGCAGCCGCTCTCATCAGCCACAGCCTCAGCTACATTGACGTAATAGACCTCTTTTTCCTGACAGAGCTCCTTTAAAAGGCCGTTGAACTCCAGAATGCGGCTGTTGTTATAAATGGAGCCCGCGGCGTCTCTCTCCGCTGTAACCGGCAGGATGGACTGAATATAGATCACCGCGTCCGGGTTGATCTCCCGGATCTTGTCAACAATCCGGCCATAGTACTCCTGGAAGATTGACCCGTAGACCCAGCCCAGCTCGTTAACGCCCAGCATGAGGTAGACCTTTGAGAAGTCCATACCCGCCAGAGCGTCCATTACAGTGACTTTTTTATCCCCCTGCTTGATATATGGCTCGGTAAAAATCGTGTCCACCATGAGTCCCACCGCCGTCAGATAGGACGCCTCGGAGGGCCCGGCATAGAGCATGAACCCCTCCGTTCTGGAGTCGCCGATGAAAACTGCATCGCTGAAATAGCTGTCATCCACCGCTGCGGACTCCGGAACAGGGGCGGAGTAGTCGTAGGGACCCTGCTCGGACGGAGCAGACGCATCCTCATCCGTTTCCGAGCCGGACTGGGCGGTATCGCCGCCCTCCCCGGAGTTTTCCTCCGCATCGCTTTTCTTTGGTCCCGGCGTCTCCGGAATGACCGGCGCCAGGGGGTCATAAGGCTCCTTGATCGTGGGCTCTTCAGCCGAAATGGCATCCCCTTCCCCCTGGGTCAGGTCTTCAGACGCATCGGCGGCGGAACAGGCGGTCAGCACCGGGAGCATCGCCGCCGCCAGCAAAAGGGAGAGCAGCCGTCTCCCGAAGGCAGAATGATAAAACAGGGTATGCATGCTTTTTCCTCCGAATCGAGTTGTTGCGTGGTTTGTCTTCTTCAATAGTAGAGACGCAGGCCGGGTTGAAAAAGTTTCCCTGATCCGATTTTTTTCGACAAATTTTAGAGCAAAGCGTCCGGGACCCTTGACGGAAAAGGCCCCGGGCGGCGCAAACAGCCCGCAGGCCGCGGCCGCCTGCGGCGGCCCTTCGGCACAGGGTGCTTTTGCACAGCAAATTATACCGACGCTGAAACCCCATTGTCAAGTGACATATCTTCTGATTTTCAGCGCATATTCCCCCCATTTTCATCCGCCGCCTTCCCCGCTGTAGGTTCCCACGATTTTGCCGTCCCTACTCGATTTTTCTCTATACACCCGTTCCAATTTATGCTATAGTAGAGACAAGAAATCTGAAAAGTCCAGGCAGGCGCGCCCGGACTTTGGGCGGAGGAGTGATGACATGACAAATGAAGAGGCGATCCTGGTGCGCGTCTCCAGCCGGAAGTATGCGGACCGCCCGCTGCAGGAGGGAGAGATCACCCTGCTGGAAAAGGGGATCGAGCACCTTAATGCGGAGAGCGGGCTGCACATGCAGCTGATCTGCAGAGAGCCTGAGGCGTTCAGCTCCCTGCGGCGCAGCTATGGGATGTTCTCGGGCGTAAAAAACTACATTGCCATGGTGGGAAGCGGGAAAGATCCGGACCTGATGGAAAAATGCGGCTACTACGGCGAGCAGCTGGTGCTGCTGGCCACCACCATGGGCCTTGGCACCTGCTGGGTGGCAGCCACCTTTGACAGGGAGAAATGCCGCTGCATCCTCTACGACGGAGAAGTCCTCTGCTGCGTCATTGCCCTCGGCCCCATCCCTGAACAGCGGGGGGCGCGGGAAAAGCTGATCCGCTCCGCCATCCACCATAAGACAAAGGCACTCTCCCAGCTGGCCCGCGGCATGGCCGGCGCGCCGGATTGGTTCACCGCCGGCGTTGCAGCGGTGCAGCGCGCCCCCTCCGCCATGAACCGCCAGCCTATCCAGTTCCGGTTTGAGGGGGATGCTGTGACGGCGGAAATTGCAGAGGCCGGGGATTATACCAGTATAGATCTCGGCATTGCCAAATACCACTTTGAAATCGGCGCCCACGGCGGCGTATGGACCTGGGGCTCCCCGGGCACCTTTGAGAAGGCGCTGGAGGAGAAGTCCTGCGGCGCAGTGATCTGGAAACCGGAGGGGGACGGGCACATCTACCTTCTTGCCCAGCACGGCACCCATCACTGGAGTTTTCCAAAAGGACATGTGGAGGGGCCGGAGACAGAGCTGGAGACCGCAGCCCGGGAAATCCAGGAGGAGACGGGGCTCACCGTGGAAATTGACAGCAATTTCCGCGAAGTCGTCACCTACTATCCAAAGCCCGGCGTGATCAAGGACGTGGTGTTCTTCCTTGCCACCCCCACCGGCGGAACAGAGCACGCCCAGGAAAGTGAGATCAATCAGCTCAAGTGGTACACCTTTGAGGATGCCTATCCCCTTGTTACCTTCGCTACCGATGTTGAGGTGCTCCAGGCTGCTGAGGACTATATCAAGGCGCATCATGAGTCCGCCTGACCTCCCGTGGCAGCAGACTGCGGCCACCTGCCCCGGCAAGTTTCCGGAAAAGAACCCCGTTCGGCGTTTATCCTTGACGCCGGACGGGGTTCTGTCTACCATATATTGTTTTGCTGCCTTCCTCTCTGCATCCTGCCTGGACGCAGACGCAGGGAATGCCGTCTTCAGTCCCCCATGGGCGCGCCGCACTGGGGGCAGAATTTGCCGCCGGACATTGTGCCGCACAGCGGGCAGGCCCGCTCCACCCCGTTATCGCCGCCCGCTTTTCTGCGGGTCTCCTGCAGCTCGGCGATCTTTTCTCTGGATGCCTTTACCGACGCCACCAGGTCTGCCACCTCGTCGGGGATCTCCCCCTCATAGGCGGTGGTGAACCACTCCCCAATGGCCCGGCAGCTCTTATCCAACTCCCGCTGCTCGGCAATAATTGCCGCAGTCAGCTTAGCGGTGTCCACCGCCTCCTTGGTCTTCTCTGTTGCAACGTTGGCAAACGCCTTTGCCTTCTGGGAAAACTCATCAAAAAAAGCCATATCTGCTGTCTCCTTTCCATATGAAAACACTGTCATCTGCTGACGGCACCGGATGTGCGCCCTTCTCTCAGCCATCCCGCTGCAGGCGCACCCTTTCAGATCCCTTTCTTCTTTTCTATTATAGCGAATCCCTCAGGCATGTGCAAGACGAAAAAACATATGCCGCGATTTTCCCGCCCCCCCGCGCCAGAGGGTGGAAACGGCAAAAGCGGGAGACAGCAGACGCTGCCTCCCTGAAAAATCGCCATGGTTTCTTTATTTCTCCTGCAGCTCTTTTAAGCACCTGCCGCAGATATTCTTGTTTCGAAACGTATGGATATCCCGAACGCTGTCGCAGAAAATGCAGGTGGGACGATATTTCTTCAGCACGATGGAAGAACCGTCCACATAGATCTCCAGTGCGTCCCGCTCGTTGATATCCATGGTGCGGCGCAATTCTACCGGAAGTACGATCCGCCCCAACTCATCGATTTTTCGCACGATCCCTGTCGCCTTTATCATGTTTGCACTCCCTGTCTGTTTTTTTGCGTTTGATCGTAAGCGGCCCATCACCAACTATGATTACGTTTTTACGATAGCATGTTTGTCGATTATTGTCAACATTTTTCGTTATTAATACTAATATTTCAAGTTATTATAGCAAAAAATGGGACTTTTTTCCATTAATTGGATATTCTGGATTTTCTGCTGAAATACGAAATCCTTTTCGTTTCCGGCATTTTGCAAAATAAGTTCGTATCAAAAATTCCAGATAACGCTTTTTTGTCCATTTCACAGGCTGTCTGATGCCATCATAAATGGGACAGCCGCCTCATATACCTTAGCGAGGTGATCAAATTGGCAATGACATGGGTGTGGACG
Source organism: uncultured Oscillospiraceae bacterium (assembly GCA_904398675.1). Classification (GTDB taxonomy): domain Bacteria; phylum Bacillota; class Clostridia; order Oscillospirales; family Oscillospiraceae; genus CAJFPI01. The sequence continues at coordinate 5,132 of CAJFPI010000154.1, read as the reverse complement.
GGGATGGTGGTCCTGTCTGTTGTATTTGGCCTGATGAACGGAACCATCAATGAAGTGGGAAACGCCGCCATGGAGGGGGCGGGGGCGGCGCTGGAGCTGTGTCTGGCCATGGGCGGGATCATGTGTCTGTGGTCCGGGGTGATGGCGGTGATGAACCGCTGCGGCTTTACCGACGCGCTCTCCCGCCTCTTCCGTCCCATTCTCTGCCGCCTGATGCCGGAGGCATGCCGGGACAGGGAGACCATCGCCGCCGTATCCGCCAACATCTCCTGCAATCTTCTTGGTCTTGGCAACGCGGCCACGCCCCTGGGCATCCAGGCGGCCCGGCGGATGGCAAAAGGCAGCGGCGGCATCGCCACCAACGAGCTGTGCATGCTGGTGGTGCTGAACACCGCCTCCATCCAGCTCCTGCCCACCACGGTGGCCGGCGTGCGGGCCGCCTACGGCTCCGCATCCCCCTTTGAAATCCTGCCGGCGGTGTGGCTGGCCTCCGCCCTCTCGGTGACAGCGGGCGTTCTGGCCGCAAAGCTCCTGAGCCGCCTGATCCGCTGAGGGGAGGCGGTCGGCTATGGATCTTTCCGCAGTGCTGGTGCCGGCCCTGCTGTCCATTACAGCGGTGGTGGGTCTCGGCAAAAGGCTGAACGTCTACGACATCCTCACCGACGGCGCACGGGAGGGGCTGAAAGTCCTGGTGGGGATCCTCCCCGCCCTGGTGGGGCTTTTGACGGCAGTCTATATGTTTCGTGCCTCTGGGGCTATGGATTTCCTCGCCTCCCTGCTCGCTCCGGCGCTGGAGGCGGTGGGCATCCCGCCGGAGACCGCGGGCCTCCTCTTCATCCGCCCCATGAGCGGCAGCGGCGCCCTGGCGGTGGGCAGCGACCTGATGGCACAGTACGGCCCGGACTCCTACATCGGCCGGGTGGCGGCGGTGATGCTGGGCAGCACGGAGACCACCTTCTATACCATCGCCGTCTATTTTGGCAGCGCCGGCATCCGGAAAACCAGGTACGCCGTCCCCGCAGCGCTGGTGGCGGACCTGGTGGGGTTCATGGCGGCGGCCTTCGCCGTGCGGCTGTTTTTTTACTGATTGCCACCCCACAGCGCAGCATTTCTTTCTTTTCAAAGGCTCTCTTCTGTGGTATGATGGCCCATGGAAAACAAAAGCACAAAGGAGGAGCAGCCCCATGAGCTATGCAGACCAGGTCTTTATCCGCGTGTGCCGGGACATCCTGGACACCGGTTTCCGGGACGACGCTCTGGACGTCCGGCCCCGCTGGGAGGACGGCACGCCGGCCCACACCGTGAAGAAATTCGGCGTGGTGAATCGATATGACCTCCGGAAGGAGTTCCCCATCATGACACTGCGGCGGACCTACTTCAAGTCCTGCGTGGATGAGCTGCTGTGGATCTGGCAGAAAAAGTCCAACGATATCCACCAGCTCCACAGCCATGTGTGGGACGCCTGGGCCGACGAGAACGGAACCATCGGCAAAGCCTACGGCTATCAGCTGGGCGTCAAGCACAAGTACAGCGACGGGTGGTATGACCAGGTGGACCGGGTGCTGAAGGACCTAAAGGAAAATCCTGCCAGCCGCCGGATGGTCACCAATCTCTTCAACCACCACGATTTAAGCGAGATGGGCCTCTACCCCTGCGCCTACTCCATGACCTTCAACGTCACCGGCAATACCCTCAACGCTATTTTGAACCAGCGCAGCCAGGACATGCTCACCGCCAGCAACTGGAACGTGTGCCAATACGCCGTGCTGGTCCACATGATGGCCCAGGCCAGCGGCCTTGTGGCGGGGGAGCTGGTCCACGTCATCGCCGACTGCCACATCTACGACCGGCACGTCCCCATCGTGGAAAGGCTGATTGAGCGGGAGCCCCGCCCGGCGCCGAGGCTGTGGATCGATCCTTCTGTCAAAAATTTCTACGACTTCACCGTGGACAGTTTCAAACTGGAGGGGTACGACCCCTGGCCGTTTGATGAAAAAATCGAGGTGGCCGTATGAACGCAATCGCAGCTGTCAGCCTCAGCTGGGGCATTGGAAAGGACAATCAGCTTCTCTTTCACATCTCCGCCGACCTCCAGCGCTTTCGCGCCATGACCAGCGGCGGTACCGTCATCATGGGGCGGAAAACCCTGGACTCCCTGCCCGGCGGGCAGCCCCTCCCCCACCGCCGGAACATCGTCCTCACCCGCAGCCCCGATTTCCACCGGGAGGGAGTGGAGACAGCCCGCAGCGTGGAGGAGGCCCTGGAGCTGGTCCGGGGAGAGGATCCGGAGAAGGTCTGGGTCATGGGCGGCGGGGAGATCTACGCCGCCTTCCTCCCCTACTGCAGCCGGTGCGCCATCACGCGGGTCTATCAGGACCCCGCCTGCGACACCTTCTTCCCCAACCTGGACGCTATGCCGGAGTGGCGGGTGTTCCGCTCGGAGGCCATCCTGCTGGAGGGGGAGACGGCCTACCAGTTCATCGAATATGCCCGCCGAGAGCCATAGCCCGGCGGATGCCGGAAAAAAGGACCTTCTCACGACAGAGCCGTGGGAAGGTCCTTTTTTCACAAGCCTCGCCGCCTACCGGAGGGTCAGCCGTCCCTCAATGGTCCGGCGGCGCAGGAGGTAGTAGGCGATGCCGGTGACGTCGGCCAGGAACCAGCCGATGGGTACCGACCACCAGATCCCCGCCACCCCGATAGCGGGGACGGCGGAGAGGGTGTAGGCCAGGAGCACCCGGGTCCCCAGGGAGATCACCGTCAGCACCACGCTCATAAAGGGCATGGCCACCGCCCGGTAGAGCCCGTAGAGGAGAAAGAGGCAGCCGATTCCTATATAGAAGGCCCCCTCGATCCGAAGGTACTGTACGCCTATGGCAATGACCTCTGTCTCCTCTGCCTCCACAAACAAGGTCATCAGCGGCCGGGCGAAAAGGCACACCACCGCTGAGACAGCCAGGCTGAACACCGCCGCTGTCACTGCCGCGGAGCGGATGCCGCCGCGGATACGCTCTCTCTTCCCGGCACCGTAGTTCTGGGCGATGAAGGTGGAAAAAGCGTTTCCAAAGTCCTGCACCGGCATATAGGCAAAGGAGTCGATCTTCACCGCCGCGGCAAAGGCCGCCATCACCGCCGGGCCGAAGGAGTTGACCCGCCCCTGGACCATGAGGATGCCGAAATTCATCACAGACTGCTGCACACAGGTAAGAAGGGAAAAACGGCTGATCTCGCCGATATTCTCCCGGCGCAGCGTCAGGTTGCGCCGGCGGGGCCGCAGCTGAGGAAAACGGCGGAGGCTGTAGAGCAGGATACCCACGCCGGAGACATACTGCGATATCACCGTGGCCCCGGCGGCCCCCGCTACCCCCCAGGGGATCACCGCCACGAACAGCAGGTCCAGCACAATGTTCAGCACCGCGCTGATGCCCAGGAAGATCAGCGGCGTCACCGAGTCCCCCACCGCCCGGAGGAGGCAGGCAAAGTAGTTATAGAGAAAGGTGGCCAGGATGCCGAAAAAGATCACCCACAGATAGGCCCGCATCAGCCCGTAGTTCTCCTGTGGCACCTGGAGCAGCCGCAGGATCGGGTCCAGCAGCAGGAATACCCCGGCGTTCAACATAACAGCTACTGCCGCAATGAGGACAAAGGAGGTAAAAATACTGTCCCGCAGCCGTTCCGTCTCTCCCTGCCCCCAGCGGATGGAGAACACCGCCCCGCTGCCCATGGAGAGCCCCAGCAGGATGGAGGTAAGGAAGGTCATCAGCGTGTAGGCGGACCCCACGGCCCCCAGTGCATCCGTTCCCAGATAGCGGCCCACGATCAGCGTGTCCGCCACGTTGTAGGTCTGCTGCAGCAGATTCCCCAGGATCATCGGCACGGCAAAGCGCAGCATGGTGCCCGTCACCGGCCCCCGGGTCAAATCCTGTTCCATCGCTATATCCCCCAAATCGAAAGTATCATCTTACGTTTTGGTTCTATCATACTGCATAACAGAAAAATACGCAAGCCCTCTCTTGCGGATCGGGAAAATTTCCGGTACAATGGGAAAAAACGGCAAAGGAGGCTGCTGGCATGTATCTCAGCGGACTGGACGAGCTGGACCAGAAAATCCTGACGCTGCTCACCGGAAACGCCCGGCTGAGCTATTCCGAGATTGGGGAGCGGGTTGGGATCTCCCGGGTAGCGGTGAAGGCGCGGATGGCGGCGCTGGAGGAGAAGGGGATCATCGAGGAGTACACGGTGGTCATCAACCCTCAGAAGATCAACGGCGCCATCTCCTGCTACTTTGAGATCGAGGCGGAGCCGGAGACGCTGCAGCAGGTGACGGACCGCCTCTGCGCCAATGAGAGCATCACACAGATCTACCGGGTGACGGGAAAAAACCGGCTCCATGTCCACGCCGTGACGGCAGGCCACGAGGAGCTGGAGCGGCTGCTGCGGGAGGAGATGGACCGCCTGCCGGGGGTGACTATGGTCAGCTGCAACACTATCCTCTCCCGGATCAAGGACGTGAAGGGCCTGCGGCTGTAGTCCCCGGAAAGGCGCGTGCCTTTTTCGGACAAAATACTGCCCCCGGCACGCATCTGCGTGCCGGGGGCAGTTTAGTTCTTCTGCGGCGAGGCGCCGTTTGGTATATTAATCCTCCTGGGGCTGATCTACCGTGAAGGTCAGCTTGTTCCCGTCGCTGTCGATGGTGACGTGCTGCCCGTCGGAGAGGGTGCCGCGAATCAGCATCTCCGCCAGCTCCGTCTCCAGATTCTTCTGGAGATAGCGTTTCACCGGCCGGGCGCCGTAGGCCGGGTCGTAGCTGGCCTGCGCAATAAATGCCTTGGCCGCGTCGGTGAGGGTCATGGAGATCTCCCGGTCCGTCAGCCGGTTGGCGATGCCCTGGAAACCGATGTCGATGATGCCGCTGATCTGCGCCTCTGTCAGGGGGCTGAAGACCACGATATCGTCCACACGGTTGAGGAACTCCGGACGGAAGTACTTCTTCAGCTCGCCGGTGACCTGGTCCTTCACGTCGCTGTCGATGGTGCCGTCCTGACGGATGCTCTCGGTGAGGTAGGCACTGCCGATGTTGCTGGTCATGATGACGATGGTGTTCTTGAAGTCCACGGTGCGGCCCTGGTTGT
>CAJFPI010000153.1 GCA_904398675.1 uncultured Oscillospiraceae bacterium | reverse complement strand
CCTTTATCGACTCCAAGGGCAACTTCGGCAAGGTCTACTCCCGGGACATGGCCTACGCCGCCAGCCGCTACACCGAGGCAAAGCTCGCCCCCATCTGCGCCGAGCTCTTCCGGGACATCGACCAGGACACGGTGGACTTTGTGGACAACTACGACAACACCATGAAGGAGCCGGCCCTGCTGCCCACCACCTTTCCCAACATCTTAGTCTCCGCCAACCAGGGCATCGCCGTGGGCATGGCCTCTCAGCTGTGCGGCTTTAACCTGGGGGAGGTGTGCGACACCACGGTGGCCTATCTGAAAAACCCGGCATGTGATCTGGCCGCCACGCTGCTGGCCCCGGATTTCCCCACCGGCGGGCAGGTGATTTTGGACCAGGCGGGCATGGGGGAGATCTACCGCACCGGCCGGGGCAGCGTGAAGATCCGGGCCAGGTGGCGGTATGTGAAGGAAGAGAACGTCATCGAGATCTACGAGATCCCCTAGACCACCACCACCGAGGCCATTCTGGACAAGGTGGCGGAGCTTTTGAAGGCGGGGAAGATCAAGGAGCTCTCGGACATGCGGGACGAGACGGACTTAAACGGCCTCAAGCTGGCCATCGACCTCAAGCGGGGGGTGGATCCGGACAAGCTGATGCAGAAACTCTTTAAGACCACCCCTCTGCAGGACACCCTCTCCTGCAACTTCAACGTGCTCATCGCCGGCATGCCCCGGGTCATGGGGGTGCGGGAGATCCTGGAGGAGTGGTGCGCCTGGCGCACCGAGTGCGTCCGCCGGCGGATCTACTTCGCCATGGGCAAAAAGAAGGACCGGCTCCACCTGCTCAAGGGCCTTGAAAAGATCCTGCTGGACATCGACAAGGCCATCCGCATCATCCGGGAGACGGAGGAGGAGGACATGGTAGTGCCGAACCTGATGATCGGATTCGGCATCGACGAGGTGCAGGCGGAGTATGTGGCGGAGATCAAGCTGCGCAACATCAACAAGGCCTATATCCTCAAGCGCACATCGGAGCTGGAGACCCTCCGGGCGGAGATCGAGGACCTGGAGGACACCCTGAGCAAGCCCCAGCGGGTGAAAAAGCTCATCATCTCCGAGCTGGAGGCGGTGAAAAAGCAGTACGCCGTCCCCCGCCGCACGGAGATCCTCTACAGCCACGAGGTGGAGGAGTACCGGGAGGAGGAGGAAATCCCCGACTACCCGGTGCACCTCTTCCTCTCCCGGGAGGGGTACTTCAAGAAGATCACGCCCCAGAGCCTCCGCATGGCCGCCGAGCAGAAATATAAGGAGGGGGACGGTCCCGCCCAGTCCTTTGAGGCCAGAAACAGCGACGAGGCCATGTTCTTCACCGACCGCTGCCAGGTATACAAGTGCCGCCTGAGCGACTTTGCCGACACCAAGGCCAGCGCCCTGGGGGACTATCTGCCCACCAAGCTCTCCATGGACGGCGAGGAGCATGTGGTGTTCCTCTACCTCCCCGGGGACTACAGCGGCCACCTGCTGTTCTTCTTTGAAAACGGCAAGTGCGCCCGGGTGGAGGCCGCCGCCTACCGCACCGCCTCCAACCGCCGCAAGCTCACCGGGGCCTACAGCGACAAGAGCCCCCTGGCGGCGGTGGTGCCCCTGGAGGGGGACCGGGAGCTGGCGGTATATTCCACAGAGCCCCGGGCCCTGATTTTCAGCACCGCCCTGCTCGCCCCCAAGTCCACCCGGACCACCCAGGGCGTGCAGGTGATGACCCTCAAGCCCAAGTACCACCTGGCGGCCGCCCGGCCGCTGGAGGACACCCCCATCACAAATCTGGGCCGCTACCGCTGCCGCAGCCTTCCCGCTGCCGGCGCGCTGGTCAGGGAGGAGGACGGGGAGGAGCAGCAGATGAAGCTGCTGTAACGAAAGGAGCGCCGATTCGAGATGCATGCCGCCTCTCCGGCCAAGGCATTTAAAGCCTTCGCCCTCATCACCCTGGGGTCCCTGATCTACGCTTTGACCTTCAACTGGTTTTTCCAGCCCAACGAGCTGGCCTTCGGCGGCTTTACCGGCGCGGCCCAGGTCATCCACTTTTTGATCCCCGCGTTTCCGGTGGGTATTCTGACGCTGGTCATGAACATCCCGCTGTTTATTGTGGGTGTGCGGAAAATGGGATGGAAGATGCTGGTGGCCTCCCTGTGCGCCATGGCGGTCAGCTCCCTGCTGCTGGACCTGGTGGGATCTCTGTGGACCTTCGAGCCCATGGAGCCCCTGCTGGCCTGCCTCTACGGCGGCGCCCTCCAGGGCCTCTCCCTGGGGCTGATGCTGCTGGTGGACGCCACCACAGGCGGCACGGAGCTTTTGGCCCGGCTGCTGAAGTTCAGGTTCCGGCATCTCTCCATCGGCCGGCTGTGCCTGATGATCGACCTGGTGGTGATCTTCCTTTACGCCCTGGTGTTCCGCAGCGTCCACAACGCCCTCTACGGCATCATCGCTCTCACCATCTCCAGCAAGGTGATGGACATGGTGATCTATGGCTCTGCCAGCGCCAAAATGGCCTACATCATCAGCAGCCGCCCGGACGCGATCTGCCGCCGTCTTTTGGACATGGGGCTGGGCGTCACCACCCTCACCGGCCAGGGGGCCTACACAGGCGCGGAAAAGCGGGTGATCCTCTGCGCCTTCAAGCGCAACCAGATCGCCTCCATCAAAGCCGTCGTCATGGAGGAGGACCCCCAGTCCTTTCTCATTGTCTGCGAGGCCCACGAGATCCTGGGAGAGGGCTTTGGGGAGTATTCCCCGGACAGCCTGTAGGCTTTTGCCAGCTGCGCGCTCTGAGGGGTGCGGAAATATATGACAAGGAGGCAGGAACAATGGCATTTGAGATCTTGAAACAGCATCTGGAGGAGAACGGGTTTACCGTTTCCGTGTTTGAGACCGGGGCAGAGGCTGCGGCCTACCTCAACCGGGAGATCGACGGCACCACCGTGGGCTGCGGCGGGTCCATGACCCTGAAGGACCTGGGGCTCTACGACAGCCTCGCCGCCCACAACACCCTCTACTACCACGGCGTCAGCGGCGATCCCGCCGGCACCATGAAAAACGCCATGACCGCCGACGTATATCTCCTCTCCGCCAACGCCATCGCGGAGAACACCGGGGAGATCCTGAATATCGACGGCAACGGCAACCGGGTGGCCTCCTCCCTCTACGGCCACCGCAAGGTATACCTGGTGGCGGGATGCAACAAGGTGTCGCCGGACTTTGACAGCGCCCTGTGGCGCCTGCGCAACGTGGTGGCGCCGAAAAACGCCCGGCGGCTGGGACGCAAGACCCCCTGCGCGGCCAAGGCGGACCGCTGCTACAACTGCAGCAGCCCCCAGCGGATCTGCCGGGGGCTGGTGGTGCTGTACAAGAAGATGAATCTCATGGAGATGGAGGTTGTCCTTGTCAACGAGACGCTTGGGTACTAAAAAGCGGAGAGCCTTCCCATGGGGGCGGGGCTGGCTGGCGGCGGCCCTGGCCTGCCTGATGCTGACAGGCTGCCTGGACCAGAGCTACTCCGTAGTGGAGCCCCACGAGAACCGCTACTGGGAGAGCACCACTGATGATATTCTCCGCGCCGAATCCTATCAGGATCTGGTGAACACCATTCTCCTGCTGGTGGAGCAGCATATGGACCAGGGGATCGTCCGGCTGTATCTCACGGATGTGGGCTACACCGCCGCCTTCTCCATGGTGAAGGACGCCTGCCGGGAGGTGCGGCTGGATACGGCGGTGGGCTCCTATCTGCTGGACACGCTGAACTTCGACATGGAGGAGCTGCGCAACAGCTACTATGAGGTGACGCTGCTGCCCATCTACCGGCGCACGGCGGAGGATCTGGATTCCATTGTGGAGACTGCCAGCTCCAGCGCCATCTATGAGCTGCTGGTCAGCGCCTGGGAAAACGGAGACCAGCGGCTCACGGTCCGCTATGCCTATCTGGCGGAGGAGCGGGAGACGCTGGTGGCCAATATCCGCCAGCTGCAGGCGGAGCTGGAGGGGAACGCCGCCCAGACAGACGCCTCCGTCGGTGAAACAGAAGAGGTTCCCCCCGGCGACGGCGGCGAGAGCAGCTCTGAAGAGGGGGCAGGGGAGACCTATGTCCCCTGGGAGCTGTTTTTCTACCCGCCGGAGGGGGAGAGCAGCATTGTGGAGATCTTCCTCAGGCCCCAGGAGGATTCCGCGCCAGCGGACGCAGATCCCTGAAACAGCAAAGACGGCAGAGCGGAAAATCCGCCCTGCCGTCCTCTTTTTCCATGGTCAATCCCGCAGCTCCAGCGTCACCGGGCAGTGGTCGCTGCCGTAGACGTCGCTGCGGATCTCCGCCGCCGCTACCCGGGGGAGGAGCCGCTGGGAGACAATGAAATAGTCGATGCGCCACCCGGCGTTGTTGTCCCGGGCCCGGAACCGGTAGCTCCACCAGCTGTAGGCCCCGGTGGCGTCGGGGTGGAGGGTGCGGAAGGTGTCCGCGAACCCGGCGGCCAGGAGCTCCGTCATCTTCCCCCGCTCCTGATCGGAAAACCCGGCGCTGCCCCGGTTGGGGCCGGGGTTTTTCAAGTCGATCTCCTCATGGGCCACGTTGAGATCCCCGCAGAGGACCACCGGCTTAAGGTTGTCCAGCTCCAGGAGGTACTCCCGGAAGTCGTCCTCCCACTGCATCCGGTAGTCGATGCGCTTGAGGCCGTCCTGGGCGTTGGGGGTGTAGCAGCAGACCAGGTAGAAGTCCGGATACTCCGCCGTGATCACCCGCCCCTCGTGGCGGTGGATGTCCTCCCCGAAGTCATAGACAACGGAGAGGGGCTCCTCCTTTGAAAAGACAGCCGTGCCGGAGTAGCCCTTTTTGTCCGCGCTGTTGAAGTACATGTGGTAGCCCGGCAGGGTGAAGTCCACCTGCTCAGGCTGGAGCTTGGTCTCCTGCAGGCAGATCACATCCGCGTCCGCCTGGGCGCAGGTCTCCAGAAACCCCTTTTTCAGACAGGCCCTCAGCCCGTTTACATTCCAGGACAGCAGTTTCATCTCGTTCCTCCTCCCGCCGGCCCAGGGCCGGTTTTGTTCAGCATAGCGTGATTTTATGGGAAAGTCAAGGGCCGATTTCATCCAGGAAAAAGGCGGCGGGAAAACCCGCCGCCCCGTTTTTTCTTACCGGCCCGTCAGCTGGGAGCCCCATCTCTGCAGCCCCTGGTAGAGCAGCGTCCCCAGAGCGCCCACAGACAGGATCTCCCCGATGCCCACGGTCACCACCATGTACCATACGGCGTCGCCCATGCCGTAGCCGTAGCGCAGGACAAAGGGGACGATGATCATATTGGACAGGATCGGGGGCACAATGGCCAGCCGTGGATGGCGGCGGAGGAGGTAGGTCCCCACAGCGCCGATCAGCGTGGCGATGGGTCCCATCAAAATATCCAGGGCCACGCAGCCGGTGAGAAGGTTCGCCAGCAGGCAGCCCACATACAGGCCCGGGATAGCGGCCGGCAGGAAGATGGGCAGAACGCACAGGGCCTCGCTGATCCGGATCTGGATAACGCCGGAGGACAGGCCCAGAAGGGATGCGATGTAGGTCAGGGCCACATACAGCGCGGCAATGACGGCGCCCTGGGCCACCGCCCGGGCAGGGTTGTTTCTCTGGATTGGCATGCTTTCTTTCTCCTTTATTTCCCTAGTTTTGTTTTTTCCCGCCGCAGGGCGGTTGGGTGAGGATGGTCACGAACTCACCGGGCAGTATTATACCAAATGCGCCGCGGCGGCGGCAACGGCAGATGTGCCAACTTTTCCCCGCCGCGCCTGTCTCCGGCTGGGCAAAAGGGCGGGGAAAGCGGCAAAAAACAGGGGGAGGCCTCTGCCTCCCCCCTGGTCCATTTCTCCAGGTATCAGAAAAATGAATTTTTGTCCCGGGTGTGTCAGCTGGGAACCTGTAAAGACAGCGCTGCCGTCCTTGCAGATTCCCGGCCCGCCGCGCGCGCTCTCTTTGCTCGCACACTTCCAGGGCGTGGGGTGTTTTCCCCAAGGCACATGTCCCCGGGGAAAACAGATCGTATCCTTTTTGCGCTGGTGCGCAAATGCTGTGAGGAAACCCCTCTGCTTCTTCAGCTCCCCCTTGGCATTGGCGGGCAGGTAGGCTGTGATGAACCCATCCAGGTCCCCGTCCATCACCGCCTGGATGTTCCCGTTTATGCCCCACGGGGCAGGCCCCGCAGGGACCCCCCTGATTTCACTTGCGCGGGGCGAGTGAATCGCCCCTTGCGCCAAGGTTTTGCCCGGAGGGCAAAACGCTTGTGTACGAAAACGGCGCCCAGGCTACTTTTTCAATTCCCCTTTGGCGTTTGCTGTCAGGTAGGCCGTGATAAACCCATCCAGGTCCCCGTCCATCACCGCCTGGATGTTACCGTTTATGCCCCACGGGGCAGGCCCCGCGGGGACCCCCCTGATTTCACTTGCGCGGCGGGAGTGAATCCCGCCTTGCGCCAAGGTTTCGGCGTTCCGCCAAAACCCTTGAGCGGGCTCGCGCCCGCCCCGCTCTGCGGGGCCCCGGACAACGTGCGGGGAACTTTTCTCAAAATCCCCACTTGTAGCCGTAACCCCACACCGTCGTAATATAAGTCGGGTTCTGCACGTTGTCCTCGATCTTCAGGCGGAGCCGGCGGATGTTCACATCCACAATCTTCAGCTCGCCGAAGTAGTCCCGGCCCCAGACCATGTCCAGCAGTTCCTCCCGGGAGAGGGCCTTGCCGGGGTTCTCCATGAACACCTTCATAATGGAGTACTCCACCTGGGTCAGCTTGATCCGCTGGCCGTTCTTCTCCAGGGTCCGGTTCCGGGTGTTCAGCAGGAAGGGGTCCTGCCGGATCT
>CAJFPI010000152.1 GCA_904398675.1 uncultured Oscillospiraceae bacterium | reverse complement strand
TGTCCAGCGACTTCCTGGGCGACACCCGCACCTCCATCTTTGACGCCGACGCCGGCATCGCCCTGACTGACACCTTCGTGAAGGTCGTCAGCTGGTACGACAACGAGATCGGCTACTCCAACAAGGTGCTGGAGCTCATCAAGCACATGTACTCCGTGGACCACAAGTAATAGCGGATTTTCCCAAGCCAGGCGCCGCAATGCGGCGCCTGGCTTTTCTTTGTGTTCCAGGAAAATTAAATGGAAAAATCCCCCTGCATGATTGCAGGGGGACTTTTCATTATACAAAAAATGGAAAGACATCATGCACCGACAAGCAGTACATAAGGGACTCCGGAGCAGGGGACAAAAACGCGCATATGTAAGACGGCGGCAACTCCTCTAAAAACTTTGGCCATCTGAGAGGCATGAGGCTGCCTAGGCATCAGGAGTGTAATGAAAAAATTCAGGCTTTACATCAAAATTTCCGTTGTCCACAAAGGTAATCCGCCGACTGAAAGCAATGGAACGATCAATCAGCTGCTCTTGGGATGTCTTGTCGAAACCCAGGATCCCCAAATGAATACGGTTATAAATGCTGATAATCTCATCCACAGGGAGGGAGGAGAGCCCTGTGGTCTTGGCAGAAAAGAGCTTATGCTCAACGCTTGCGATGGCAATGCTGTACAGACGTTTTTCCTCCTCTGTGTACTGCAGGCCAAGATAGGCGCATTCAGCACAAAAATCGCGATAGACCGGATAGTCCTCTACCCGGTCCGTAACCACCCGGCCATGCAGCTCCCCCATGATAAAACGGGCGAGATTTCGGTTGCCAAACACTGTTTTGAACAGGATGCGCCCTTGCGCAATGCTTTTAAAAACAACATCCGCCTCATTTCGGAAAAAGAGGTCGTTGACCGTGGTATAAAATGTGCTGGTAAAACGCCTAGTAACCAACAGCGCCAGGTTTTCCTTGCTGCCGAAATAGTAATGGATCAGGCCGCGATTTACGCCGGCCAGATTTGCCAGTTCCTGCTGTGATGTTTTTTGTACGCCTTTGGAATAGAAGAGGATCTCGGCGCTGGCAAGGATTTTCTGCCGCGTTGCGTCGCTTTTTTTGGTCATTACTGCCTCCGATTTGAATAGCTTGTCTGTACCATCATACCACATTCGAAAGAGCAGGCGCAACAGGAAGGGGAGAAATAATTTTCATGGAATACAGTGGAAAAAGTTGTGGAAGATGCGGATGTTTTACAGTATTTGAAAAATACATGAGGGATTCGTATGCAGTTGACAGGGCACATGCATCCTTTTATAATATTAGCAGCAGCTAAAAAATTGGGGGAGTACAAAAATGAAAGTGAATATTATAAATCCTAATACCTCAAAGGAAATGACGGAAATGATCCGGCAGTCGGCGCTGTCTGCGGCGGGCAGCACCACAGAAATTGTATGCACGCAGCTGAAACGGGGACCAAGCTATGCCAGCTGTGCCTATGACAATGTTGTGGTGAGCTATGAGCTGGTGCAGATGGTGCGGCAGGCGGAAACAGCGGGGGAATTTGATGCCCACGTTGTAGCATCCTTCGCAGATCCAGCTCTTGACGCGCTGAGGGAGGTAACAGATAAACCGGTAGTGGGGATTGCCGAATCGGCGATCCATTTTGCGGCCTTCCTTGGATATCGGTTCTCTATCATCAACTCCATGCCGAGACTGGAGAAAATTTTCAGAGATGAGGTGAAAAATGCTGGCGCTGAAGGGAGATTAGCGTCTATTTTGCTGCCATCCAGGGATATTTCTGATTTTTTAAACCATGAAGATTCTGCCATGCAGATTCTGGTGGAGGCAGCGAAGAGGACGATGGAAAGGGATGGCGCAGAGGTGATTTTGCTGGGCGGCGGCATGCTCTCCGGGTATGCGGAGGCACTGAGCAGGATCATCGGCATCCCCGTTTTGGATGGGGTAAAGTGCGCGGTCAAGCTAGCAGAATCTCTGGTTTCTCTAGGACTGAAGACCAGCAAGTTTCGGATCTTTGCGGCCCCTGATTTTGAGAAATATCAATTGTGAGAAACATGTCGGCCCACTGCTGGCCGACATGTTTCTTTATAAATAAATATATAGATTTTTAGAATAAAAATTTATAAATAAAGAATTAGCAGTTGACAATTACTGTTTGCAAGTGTATGATTTTAGAAAATTACCTATGACATCCATGCATGAACCATATGCCGCAGGATGCCATGCAGAAAAAAGAGGCGCGCCTGTGCCGGAGGAAAGTGTGCATCTGTTGACTGGATCAACATTATGTAACATTTCAAAATTCGAATGGAGGAAGAGAACATGAGACGGAAAAGGAAGTTGTCCCTGCTGGCCTTTCTGCTGATCCTGGCGATGGGGCTGACCGCCTGCGGAGGCGGCGGAGACACAGACGCCACGGGTGATGATGCGTACGATGATACCATTACCATCGATCTCGACACGGAAATCAGCAACTTTGATCCTGCCTATCTTTCCGGAACCTCGACAAGCCGGGTGGCCTGTTTCATGATGGATCATCTCTGCTACATGGACCAGGATGGAAACATCATTCCGCGCGTAGCTGAGAGCTGGGAGGCCAATGAGGACGCGACGGTGTGGACTTTCCACCTCCGGGATGATGTGAAATGGCATGACGGCACACCTCTTGTGGCTGCAGATGTAAAATACAACTTCGATCGGATCATTGATCCTGAGGTGGCAGCACTGCGGGCCAGCGACATGGCATGTATCGAGTCGGTGGAGGCGCCGGATGACTACACAGTAGTGTTTAATCTGAACACGCCTGTGGCGGCCTTCATTACCAAGTGCCTGCTGATCAACCCCGGGCTGCTGGCGCAGCCTGCGGCGCTGGAAGAGTACGGTGACAGCTACACCGACCATGTGGTGGGGACCGGGCCCTACAAGCTGGTGGAATGGATTCCCGGCGAGAAGGTGGTCATGGAGGCCAATCCGGACTTTTATCTGGGCGAGCCAGCCACCAAGTACATTGAGTTCCGCCTGATTCCTGACAGCATGACTGCCCTCATTGAGCTGGAGCAGGGAAATCTGGATTTCCTGTTTAACATTCCCAGTTCTGAGCTGGCTGTTTTTGAGAACAACGAAGATATCCGCCTGGAACGGGCCCGGGACTTCGGCGTGAGCTGGATGTTCCTGAATGTGGAAAAAGAACCCTGCAACGATCTGAATGTCCGTAAGGCTATTGCCCACGCCATAGACTATGAGACCATCTACGAAACCATCCTGGTGGAGTATGGTGTGCCGGCGGACAGCTACCTGCCGGACCACAACTGGGCTTACACGCCGGATACGGTGCAGTATACCTACGATCCGGACCTGTCGAGAGAACTGCTGGCTGAGGCTGGCTGGACGGATACCGACGGCGACGGGCTGGTGGATAAAAATGGGGAGACCATGAAACTGGAGATCGGCTGCACCAGTCGTGAGTCGGATAACCGGATGCTGGAGGCGGCGCAGAACTATCTCCGGCAGGTGGGCATTGATGTCTCCATGGCGCTGCTGGAGTCTGCAGCCTTTAATGACCGGCTGGCCGCCGAGGACTTCCAGGCCTATGTGCTGACCATCTCCCAGGATTCCCCGGAGCCGGCGCTGCTGATTGACTTCGCCTACACAAGCTATGCCGGCTACAACAAGTTTGGATACAACAATCCGGAGGTGGATGCACTGGTGCTGGAGGCAAACAGCACGGCGGATCAGGAGACCCGCAAGGAGCTGTATATCCAGATTCAGCAGCTGATCAAGGAGGATTATGTGAGCCTGCCCTTCTACTCCAAATACTCCCAGGTGGGCGTCAGCTCCAAGGTAGAGGGCTTTACCCACAGCGCGGCCATCTTCAATCTGGAGAACGTCCGGGTGAAGAAGTGATCGCACTGCGGCAGAAAAAGAACTGAAAACGGAGATTCGCCCGTTGGCTGCGGCTGAAAAACGCCCTGGAGATTTTCCGGGCGGCCGCAGCCAATGCGGCATTTGAGGTGAATGCCGTCATGTTGAATTTTATTTTAAAGCGGCTGCTGGTATCCATTTTTGTTGTTTTGGGGGTAACGGTAGTCATCTTCAGCCTTGTACATCTCTCCCCCGGCGATCCGGTGCGGATGATGGCCGGCATTGACGCCAGTGATGAAGATGTGGAGGCCCTGCGGGAAAAACTGGGTATGAATGATCCGCTGATCGTTCAATACTTCAGGTATCTTAACGATCTGATCCATCTGGATCTGGGACAGTCGATCATTTCCAACAAGGACATTGCCGACGAGATTTTCTTCCGGTTCCGCAACACCGCAGAGCTGGCTGTAATGGGCATGCTGATTTCAGCGGTGTTCGGGATTCTGATCGGCACCATCGCGGCGGTGAACCGAAACCGGTGGCTGGACAAGACGCTGATGTCGCTGTCTATAACGGGGATCTCTCTGCCGTCGTTTCTTTTGGCGCTGCTGCTGATGCTGTTGTTTGTTTCCAAGCTCTCGCTGCTGCCGGCCTCTGGCCGGTCAGGATCACCTTTTACGGCGGAGGGGTTCCGGTACATCATACTTCCCGCCCTGACTCTGGGGATCTCCGGCATGGCCAGTGTGGCCCGGCTCACCCGGTCCTCTGTGGTCTCCGTTTTGAACGAGGAGTTCGTTATGACGCTGAAGGCCAAGGGGCTGCAGCGTAAGCTGATCCTGTTCAAGCATGTCCTTCGCAATGCCAGCCTCCCCATCCTTACCATGATCGGAATCGACTTCGGGTATCTGCTAGGCGGCGCGGTGGTAACGGAGACCATTTTTGCCTGGCCTGGCATTGGTAAGTACGCCATGGACGCCATTAACAACAACGATTTCCCGGCGGTGCAGGGAGCGGTGCTGATCCTGTCCATGATGTTCATGCTCATCAATCTGGTGGTGGATCTGCTCTACGGCGTACTGGATCCGCGGGTATCGCTGGAGTAAGGAGGGAAACGCATGCAGTCCAAGGCACTGAAAAAGATTATCCGAAATCCCACTGCGGTGATCTGTATTGTTATTTTGGCAGTATTGATTGTTTCCTGTGTCTTCAGCGATGTGCTGGCGCCATACGGCTTTGATGAGCAGCAGCTGCACAACGCCCGGCAGGGCCCTTCCGCGGAGCACATCTTTGGGACAGACGAGTACGGCCGGGATATTTTCTCCCGTATTCTATATGGAGGCAAGACCTCCATCGTAATCGGCTTTGCCGCTGTGCTGCTGTCGGTGGCTGTGGGCGGAACGCTGGGTATGCTGGCGGGGTATTATAAAAAGGCCGAGATGATCATTATGCGCCTGGTGGATATCCAGGTGGCGATTCCGGGCATTTTGTTTGCCATTGTCATTGTAGCCACGCTGGGCGACTCCCTGTTCAACGTGGTAATCAGTGTGGCGATCTTCTCCATACCGACCATGATCCGGGTGGTGCGGTCCGAGGTGCTGTCCATGAAACAGAGTGAGTTTGTTCTGGCGGCCCGGACATACGGCCTGCCCAGCTGGCGGATCCTGCTGGTACATATCCTGCCAAATATCGTGCACACCATGATCGTGCTGGCTACCATGCGCTTTGCCAGCAGCGTGCTTACCAGCGCCACGCTGAGCTTTTTGGGACTGGGCGTCAAGCCGCCCATGGCCGACTGGGGATCTATGATCAGCAACGGGCGGATGTTTATCCGCACAGACTGGTGGGTGATCGTATTCCCCGGGCTGGCGCTGTTGATCCTGACGCTGGCAGTGAACCTGCTGGGTGACGCGCTGCGGGACGCACTGGATCCCAAGGTCCAGTAATGGACGGGATTTCCACATGCTGAAAGGAGATGTGAGGGACCATGAGAGTTGACACTTTGATTCAAAACGCCGACACGCTGACCATGACTGGCGCGGGCGTCGGTTACCGGGATAACTGCGCCATCGCTATCGACCGCGGGCGGATCCAAGCGGTGCTCCCCATGGCGGATGCGGGGGCCTATACGGCAGAGGAGACCATCGATGCCGCGAATAAGCTGGTGCTGCCGGGATTTATCGACGGACATATGCACACTTCTCTAAATCTTTTCCGCGGGCTTGCCCAGGATACCAGGGACTGGATGATGCGGGGACAAAAACCATATTCCTCCCGCATGGAGCCGGAAAACAGCCTGCCGGCGGCCTATGTCAACATGCTGGAGGCCCTGGCAGCAGGGACCACCACCTTTGGAGAGTACTCCTTTGCCAATATGGTGGAGCAGCAGGCGGCGTTTTTGGACCGGCTGGGGGCCAGGGGGAATTTGACGGTGACCATCCGCGGGACGTCCAACAAGCCGGTCAAAGGGGATATCAACGACCTCTATGCCTTTGACGACAATATGGCCCGCCGGACACTTGAGGCCAATCTGGAGCTGTACGACAAGTGGCACGGCCATCACGACCGCTTTACCATCTGCCTGGGCCCCCAGGGGCCTGACTTCATGAGCCGGGAGATGCTCATTGCTTGTAAAAAGGCGGCGGCGGAGCGGGGAATGCGGCTGCATGTTCATCTGGCCCAGGGAAAACGGGAGACGATCCAGATGCTCAAGCGCTACAACAAACGTTCCATTCCCTTTATGGATGAGCTGGGATATCTGGATGATAAGCTCTTGGCCGCCCATATCACTGACGCCACAGACGAGGAGGCCCAGCTACTGGCAAAGCGGGGGGCGTCCCTGGTTCTCTGCTCCGGCAGCATCGGCATCATTGACGGCGAGGTCCCGCCGGCGTGGGAATTTATGAAGGCTGGCGGCACAGCGGCGCTGGGAACGGATCAAGCCTCCGGCAATAACTGCAATCAGATCATCAATGAGATGAAACTGACGGCCCTCTTCAACAAAATCAAGTATATGGACCCTGAGGTGATGCCAGCTTGGCGGGTGCTCCGTATGGCCACCATCGACGGGGCGAAAGCCCTGGGCCTGGGCGAGAGCATCGGCTCCATCGAGCCGGGCAAGTGGGCGGACATCATTTTTATCGACCTGCGGGCCAAGACCATGATGCCCGTCGTCAAGCAGCCCGTCCGGAACTATGTCCCCAACCTGGTCTACTCTGCCCGGGGCAGCGAGGTCTGCCGCGTGATGGTAGCGGGAAAGACGCTGTACCGGGATGGAGAGTACCTGACCGTGGACGAGCCGGAGCTGATGCAGACATTTGCAGACACCAGCAGGGAGTATTTCTCCCGTTTCCCCCTGGAGTCGGTCAAGGATACAGTGGGATACGCCCTGCAACAGGAAGACAAGCTGTAGGAGCGGGCATATGGCAGAGAAATTATTAGAGGTTTCGGGGCTGAAAAAATACTACCCGATCAAAAAGAACCTGCTGGGCAAGCCAGGCGGGTATGTACAGGCAGTGAACGGGGTGGACTTCTCCATCCGCACGGGGGAGACCCTGGGGCTGGTGGGTGAATCCGGCTGCGGCAAGTCCACTGTAGGAAAGTGCATTATCGGCCTTGAGAACGTGACGGAGGGCTCGGTGGCCCTGGACGGTGTGGTTCTCAGCGGGATGCCGGAGCGCCAGCGGCGGAAACGCCGCCGGGATATCCAGATGGTGTTTCAAAATCCCTATGCCTCCCTGAATCAGCGGCGCACCATCCAGCAGATCATCGACGAGCCCATGCAGGTGAACCTGGATCTCAGCCGCCAGGAGCGGCTGGAGCGGACCAGGGAGCTGCTGCGGATGGTGGGGCTGCGGGAGGAATACTGCAGCCGCTACCCCCATGAGTTCTCCGGCGGTCAGCGCCAGCGGATTGCCATTGCCAGAGCGTTGGCGGTGGATCCCCGTTTGGTGATCGCTGACGAGGCGGTGTCGGCGCTGGATGTGTCCATCCAGTCCCAGGTGATCAATCTTTTCAAAGAACTGCAGGAAAAGCTGGGGCTGACCTATCTCTTTATTTCCCACAATCTCTGCGTGGTGAAGTATATCAGCGACCGTATCGGCGTGATGTATCTGGGGGAGATGGTTGAGATGGCGGAGACAGAGGAGCTGTTTCAGCACCCCTGTCACCCCTACACCCGGTCTCTGCTCTCGGCGATTCCCCTGCCGGACGTCACGGAGCAGGAGGAGGCGCGGCGAGAGAACCGGATTATCCTGCAGGGGGATGTGCCGAGTCCTGCCAATCCCCCGGAGGGCTGCCGCTTTCACACCCGCTGCCCCTTGGCTACGGAGCGCTGTGCCCAGGAGAAACCCTGCCGTACAGAGGTGGCGCCGGGGCATACGGTAACATGTCATCTCTGCGGGAAGGGGGGCGGCATATGAAAAACGTTCTGGAAATTGAGGATTTGAGCATCAGCTTTCGTACGGATGAGGGGACCTTCAATGTGATCAAGGATCTCTCTTACACCATTGGAGAAGGGGAGATCGTGGGCATTGTGGGGGAGTCCGGCTGCGGCAAGACCATCTCCTCTCTGTGCACCATGGGACTCCTCCCCTCCAACGCCATTGTAGACAGCGGCCGGATCGTTTTGGGGGAAGAGGATGAGCTGCTCCACTATACGGATGCCATGATGAGCAGGATCCGGGGAAAGAAGGTCTCCATGATCTTCCAGGAACCCATGAAGGCCCTGGATCCTGTTTTTACCATCGGAAACCAGATGGAGGAGACCGTCCGCCGTCATAACAAGGGCATCAAAAAAGCGGAGGCCCGGGCGCGCTGTCTGGAGATGCTGAAGAAGGTGGAGATCGCAAACCCCGAGCATGTGCTGAAGTGCTATCCCCATGAGCTCTCAGGCGGCATGAAGCAGCGCATCATCATTGCCATGGCGCTGATTTGCGAGCCCATGCTGCTGATTGCCGACGAGCCCACCACGGCACTGGATGTGACTATTCAGGCGCAGATCCTGGAGCTGATGGAAAATATTCGGAAAATCACCAACGCTTCCATTATCTTTATTACCCATGATCTAGGGGTCATCGCCAACATCTGCGACCGGGTCATGGTGATGTACGCCGGGCAGATTGTGGAGAAGGCGGATAAAAAGACACTGTTTTTGTCCCCCAAGCACCCATATACCCAGGGACTGCTGGACTCGCTGCCCCGTTTGGATGAAACGCGGGAGAAATTGGCCTCCATCCCCGGCAGCATCCCGCCGCCGAAGGATTTTCCCAAGGGGTGCCGGTTTTCCACCCGCTGCGGCTATGCCACGGAGCGGTGCAGGGAGCAGGAGCCTGGCTGCTATGATTGTCAGGGATCAGTCGTGAAATGCTGGCGATATGCTGACGAAAAAATCCATCAGGAGGGAGAAGAATGAAACGCATCTGCATGACGGGGTTTGACCCGGTTAAAAGCCTAGGAGACGAGCAGAATCCGTCCTATGAGCTGATTCGGAATTTTCCTGGGGAGTTTATGGGCTTTGAGGTGCTGACCTTTGAGGTCCCCACCGCCTTTGACCGGAACCGGGCGGCGGTGTCGGCCATTATCGAGGAAAATCGGCCGGATATCTTCCTGGGGCTGGGACTCAGCGGCAGCCGGTTTGAAATCACTCTGGAAAATGTGGGCATTAATTTCCGCGACGCGGGCTACATGCGGGACAATGACGGGCAGATCCTTCACCATGAGCCCATCTTTGCCGACGGCGCGGATGGCTACATCTCTCCCATGCCGGTTCCGAAGATTGTCGCCCGGGCCCAGGAAGAGGGCATCCAGATGGCAGAATCCTACTACTGCGGCACCTATTGCTGCAACCAGGTGCTGTATAACGGGCTGTATCACCGGGATAAGTTTTTCCCTCATATGCTGGCTGGATTCCTCCACATCCCCTATTTCCCGGAGCAGGTCATCGGGCGCAAGTCCGCGCCCTCCATGCCTAGGGAAAAGTCGGAGCGGGCACTGCAGATCCTGCTGGAGGAGTGTGTCCGCCAGCTGGAGGCGGCGGAAAACTGAAGGCGCGTCGTAAGAAAAGGAGCTATCCATCATGCGGCCCCGCGGCATATGTGCCGCGGGGCCTTATTGCCTGAGCAGCGGATGAAACAAACTGGTGGGTGGGACGGGAAATTCGGCCAAGTTTTGTGCCGGGGGTGGAAAGCGGGAAGAAAATATGCTATACTGCTGGAAAACACGCGCGGGAGGCGTACTATGACAAGACAAGAGCTGTGTCAAAAAGCGGTGGAGATGCTGTCCCGGGCCTACGTCCCCTACTCCCACTTTCCGGTGGGGGCGGCCCTGGAGTGCTCGGACGGGACAGTGTTCACCGGCTGCAATGTGGAAAACGCCGCCTATGGCCCCAGCAACTGCGCGGAGCGGACGGCGGTGTTCAAAGCGGTCAGCGAGGGATACCGCAGCTTTCGCCGCATCGCCATCACGGCCGATTCCGACGCCTTCTGCCCGCCCTGCGGTGTCTGCCGCCAGGTTTTGCAGGAGTTCGCGCCGGATCTGGAGGTGATCCTGGTGAACCGGAGGGGGGAGACAAAGCGGCTGACACTGCGGGAGCTGCTCCCCTACAGCTTTGGCAGCAGCAATCTGGAGGAGAAGTGAGGATATGGAGTACAAGGCGACATTTACTATTGGAGAGCGGGATTTGGTCCGCTTTTATATGCACCAGTTCTGGAAAAACCAGATGGCCAGCATTGTCATTTTCGCTGTGATCGGCATGCTGCTCAGCTTTCTTTTTGCCAATGGGCGTGTCCCGGCGGCGGGGGTTGCGGCTGTGATGGCGGTGACGCTGTGCGCCGTTGTGGGGGCGTTCTACCTCTCCTATCGGTTCGGCATCCAGCGCAAGGTCCGAAAGAGCGCCGTAAAGAGCGGCGTCAGCACCTACCAGCAGGAGGTGCGGATCAACGGGTTCGGCGTGCGGGTGGAGGCCCAGGGCAAGACCGGGCGGCTGAGCTTTGACAAGCTGGTGCTGGTGGAGGAGACGAAACAGTATCTCTACCTCTATATGACCAAGGAGGTGGCATGGCTGCTGCCCAAGGATCAGATGGAGCATCCGGAGAAGGATCTGGCTGCGCTGCGGGAGCTGTTTGAAAAGGTGATCCCGGCCAAGCAGCTGCGTATGAAACATCATGCCGCCTGAGTGCCGATATGGCTGGAGAATGAAAGATTTATCCAGGTTTTGCTGCGGGGACGGCAAAATGGAAAAGTATAGAGCGGGCAGCCCCAAAGAGCTGCCCGCTGCGGCTGTCAAGAGGCCTGTTAAACGGTTTGACAGCTGAAAAATGCCGGGGCTTTCCCACCGCTTTGCGGTGGGAAAGCCCTTGTTTTGCAAGCTGCACTGTTGTATTGCAAGGCTGTGAATGACATTTTTGATTGCATTCAAGACAGGCTATGCCCCCTCGAGCCCCTTGTTACTCCCTGTTTCGTGCCTTCTTGGGATCATGTGGAGACGCCCTTGTGTGTTTCCCCTAATATGGCCGCACGCTTTGGCGGATCAGGGCTCCACGACGACAGCGTCTCGGCCGAGAATCATGGCCGCCGTTATTTTGACGGTCTCCTCCGCCCCCAGCTGGTGGGAGAGCAGCTGGAAACAGATCCCATCCTTTTCCCATTCCGCCGTATAGAAATCATAAAAACCGGCGGGATCGTGGGTATCCGGATCGTAGGGACCGTAGGGCATGGAACGCCAGCCGAAGGTGACCGGGGTTTCACCAATGGAAAAGGTCTGCACCTCGTTTCCCGGCAGGAGGTAGAGACAGTCCCCCAAGAGGCCCAGCTTTGAGACGGTAACGGTGAATCCCAGCTCCGCCGCCGCGTCTTCTGTCAGCATGGGGCTGCCGTTGGGGTAATAGTCGTGGTAAAACTGCAGCCAGACCGTATCCTCGGCAACAGTGCCGTCCTGCGCGAGGATGACACGGGCCGTCCCGTTGCCGGGGGCGGCGGTAAGCCCCTCCGGAACATAGGGGACGGCCAATGCGTTGCCGTAATAGTCCGTCAGCTCCTCTTCCCCCCAGACCGCTGTGTGGTAGAGGGTAGGATCGTACCAGATGCGGGCCCCGTCGGAGACGCTGTCGATGGGGTTGAAGGGAACCTGGGACAGGGAGATGTGGTAGGAGGCGGCATCCGCCGGGCCGCCGCCGGCGTCCCCTGCGGGCGTGGTGCCGTGGACTGGGCTGGCGGAGTACCACAGCTGGAATGACAGCAGGAGGGCTGCGGCCAGAGCTGCCGCCGCCCCAAGCCGGCGAAGGGAGCGGACGGGCCAGGCCCGCTTTGGCCGGCAGTGTTCCGCCTGCTCAATATAGATGTCGTCGATTTCGCCCAGCAGCTCATAGAGTGTTTCTGCTCTCTTGGAATCCATCCCCTTTCTGTTAAATAGCGCTGAAGATCCCGGCGCAGGCGGCTGAGAGCCATGGAGACCGCACCCTCCCGCCGGCCGCAGCGCCTGGCAATGGCCGAGACGCTGTCCGCGTACCAGTAGCGGCGGAGAAAGAGGTCCCGCTTGTCCGGCGGCAGGGCGGCGAGAAAGCCGTTGATGGCCCGGATCAGCTCCTGCCGGTTGATCTGCTCCTCCACGCTCTCGCCTCCCGGAACGATCTCCCTGAGCTCGTCCAGAATGGCCGGCAGCTCCCCGCCGCCCCGTTTCCAGGCGCGGCTGCCCTTGTAACGGTTCAGGGAGAGATTTCGAACCAGTTTTAGGAGAAAGGCGGAGAGGGATGCGGGGCGGTGGGGCGGTATGGCGTTCCAGATGTGGAGGTAGGCGTCGTTGACGCACTCCTCCGCATCCTGAGCGCTGCCCAAAATATTTTGTGCGACAGCGGCGCATCGGGCGCCGTATTTTTCGGCGGTGGCGGGAATGGCGGCCTCATCCCGGTCCCAGTAGAGCTGGATAATGGCCTCGTCCTCCATAGTGTCCCCCCTCCTTTCCGATCAGTCTCCTCACCAATTAAGACAACTTTGGCCGCCGGATCTCACAGAAAATTTTTGCTATGCTGCAGCATAGCAAAATTGGCCATATGCCGCTTTCAGCGGCACGGCCATGAAAGGGAAAGCGCGTGGGCCGGGACGGCCCGCATGTGCAAAACTTCATGCGCCTCGGCTTTTGCCTGTGTTTATGGCGCGCCCGTGGCGCATGAAACTTTATTTTCCTCTGAAACGCACAGATTCGGCTGACAGCATAAGAAAAGGGCCGTCCCGGAGGACGGCCCTTTTCAGTGTGTGAAAAACGATCCCAAGGAGGGAGGCAAGCGGCGAAGGCAGGGGGGCAGGGGGCAGAGCCTGTCCCGCATACAATCCAATGCCCTGTAAAGCCCTGCGGCGCAGTCTGATTCCCTCCGGACGCGGCAGAGCGGTGTCAGGGCAGGGCGGCGATCACCGGGTCCAGCCAGCTGCCCTCAAAGGATTCGATGTCCCCCGCGTCGGCCAGAGCGGCCAGCTTGGGATCCAGGGGCATCCTGGCCAGGAGCTTGAGCCCGTGGGCCTTGGCGGCGGCCTCTGTCTTCCCCTCGCCGAAGAGGGGGATCTCCTTGCCGCAGTCGGGGCAGAGGAGGTAGCTCATGTTCTCCACCACGCCCACAATGGGGATGTTCATCATCTCCGCCATCTTCACCGCCTTCTGCACCACCATGCTCACCAGCTCCTGGGGGCTGGCTACGATGATGATGCCGTCCAGGGGGATGGACTGGAAGACGCTGAGCGCCACGTCGCCGGTGCCCGGAGGCATATCCACAAACAGCGCGTCCACATCCCAGATCACATCCGTCCAGAACTGGGTGACCACCCCGCCGATTACCGGGCCCCGCCAGAGCACCGGGTCCGTCTCGTGGTCCAGCAGAAGGTTGACGCTTATCATTTGGATGCCGGTGCGGGTGACGACAGGCAGCATGCCACGCTCGTCTCCCATAGCCCGGTCATGGACGCCGAAGACCTTGGGGATGGAGGGGCCGGTAATATCGGCGTCCAGGATGCCGACGGCCTTTCCGGTCCGGCGGGCCAGCACAGCCAGCTGGCTTGTGACCATGCTCTTGCCGACGCCGCCCTTGCCTGACACCACGCCGTAAACCTTGCCTACCCGGGCTGCCGGGCTGTGGGCCTTCAGCAGGGATTGGGGCTCGGTGCGGGAGGCGCAGTCGGAGCCGCAGGTGCTGCAGTCATGGGTACATTCGCTCATATGTTACATCTCCTTTATTCTGAATCCCGGCAGATGAGATGCCGTGTGATCGATGATAGGATACATATAATATGTAGAAGATATGCTGGAAATGGTACGGAGCCGTCAGGAGGCGGCCGGGCCGCCGGGGGAAAGGGAGACGGCGTGGAAGGCGCCGGGATGGGCGCGCTCGAGATAGCGCAGCTCCCTGTCGTGGCAGGAGAAGAGCAGGATCTGCCGGGCCTGGGCACGCTCCACCAGTACGTCTAAGGCGGCCGCCATTCGCTCGTCGTCAAAATGGGCCAGCGCGTCATCCAGAATCAGAGGGACCTGCTTTTCCACCGGCAGCACCATGTCACAGATCGCCAGACGCACCGCCAGATAGAGCTGATCTGCCGTCCCCTGGCTGAGCTGGGGGATGTCGCGGGCCATCTCGCTGCCCCGCTGACCGGCAGAGACGTCCATCTCCCGATTCAAGAACACTTTATTATACCGCCCCTTGGTGAGTTTTGCAAATAGTTTCGCCGCATTTTCCCCGAGAGCCGGGGAGAACCGGGTCTGCAGCTGGCTGTTGGCCCGGGACAGGGCCTCTGCGGCCAGAGACAGCGCGTCGTACTCCGCCTGCAGCCGTGTCCGAAGGGCCTCCTTCTCCGTCAGGGCGGCGGAGAGGGTGTCCTCCTCCTGCAGCGCCTGGATCCGCCCCAGAAGATACTGCTCCTGGGCGCGGAGCTGCTCCAGCTCCGCTCTGTCCGCCGCCAGGGTGCTCTGCACGTCCCCCGCCGCCGGCACGGTTTCCTCCGGGAATACCGCCGTTTCCGGCGGCAGCATGGCACAGCGCAGGCGCTGCCGCTCCGCCTCCTGCCGGGCAAGCTCCAGCTGCCGGTGCTGCTCCAGCGCCTCGTCCGCGGATTCCTCGGCGCCGGCCAGATCGGCAACGTGGGGGGAAAAGGCCTGGGCCTGACGGATCAGCCGCTTCTCGCTGCCGGTGAGGGCTGCCGCCAGAGCCTCGTAGGCGGTTTCGGCGTCCCGGAGAGCGGCGCGGGCGGCCTCCACCTGCTCCTCCGCCGCGGCGCGGCGTGTCCTTTCAGAATCAGCCGGCGGATCTGCAGCAGTCTCCCTCGCCCGGCGGGCCGAGCGGCGGCGCGCTGTGAAAAGGAGGACTGCCGCTCCAGCCAGGATCCCGGCGGGAAGGGCAGGGGCGAGGGAGAACCGAAGGGACAAAAGGAGCCCGGCGGCAAGCAGCACCAGCGCTGCAAGCCAGGGCGCCGCCCGGGAGAACACCCCGCCGGAGGAGACGTGGGGCTCCGGCGACGGCCGGGGCGGCGGGAGAGCGGAGAGGGCGGCCTCTGCTGTTTCCAGCTGCCGCCGGGCGGCCTTTGCCCGCTGGCGCGCCTCCTCGCAGGTGTCAGATTGGCCGGCCAGGGCGGCAATGGCGGCCCGCAGCTGCAAAAGAGATTCCTGAGAGGGAAGAGCCTGTACGGCTGCCTCCAGCCGGAGGACCTGTTCCTCCGCCGCTGCAAGGCTTTTCTGCGCTAGGGCCAGCTGGGATTGGCGCTGCCGGGCCAGCTGGCTCTCCGCCTCCTGGCAGCGGCGGCGCAGAGACGCCTGCTGGGACCGGAGGGACTCCAGCTGCCGCTCCAGGGCGGCCGCTGTGTCGTTGGCGGCGCGCAGCTGGGCGATCTCCTGCTCCAGCTGGGGAAGAAGGCCGGCTTTATGGTAACGCAGACGGTTCATCTGTTTTTTCAGCCGCTCCAGCCCCTCGGTATAGGATGCGTCCTCCTCGCCGGTGGTCACCAGGGCGGCGATCCGCCGCTCCAGCTCCGCGTCCTGGCTGATAGGCATGGCAGCCTGGGAGATAAAGGCGCTGCGGGCAAAGACGCCGAGAGGGACGCCGGTAAGGCGCTCGCCGCAGTCCCCGGCAGTGAGCGCCTCCACGGTTTCGGCGGTGCCGGTATAAACGGCGCGGAAAGCGCCCATGGGGCTGTTGGGGCGGAGCGTCTGGCGCGTGATCGTAATGACGCCCAGATCTGTCTCCGCCTCCAGCATCCCCTCCATAGCTCTGCCGGACCAGGGGGCATAGCGGTTCTTGTCGGCCAGAGGCCCCCGGGCCTTGGCGGGCAGACCGTAGAGCATAGCCCGCAGAAAGGCGCACCAGGTGGACTTGCCCGCCTCGTTGGGGGCGTGAATACAATTGAGCCCCGGGGATAATACTAAGGTATCCCCCTCCAGCTTGCCGAAGGTGGCCTGCAGTCGGCGCAGCTGCATCAGCAATCCCTCCTTCTGAAATGATCGAAACACAATGAAATATAGTATAGCACGGGCTGTCAAAAATGTCTCCAAGGGCCTCTCAAGAAAAAAGGGAAAAAGAGGGAAAAAAGGTATTGACAAACGGGGGAGGTGGTGGTATATTAATCAAGCTGTCCGGTGCGGACGGGCGAGAGCCGAG
>CAJFPI010000151.1 GCA_904398675.1 uncultured Oscillospiraceae bacterium | reverse complement strand
TCCGCTGATTTCAGCGGTTGCAATCCCCGGCCCCCTCCGGTATAATAGCCTTGCAACACCGCTGCGCACAGCGCAGGGAAGGGAGACCGCCATGCCCTATATGGATTATTTCCAGATCTTCTACCTGGTGATTTTTGTCTACGGGCTCTATTTTCTCTACCAGAGCCTGCGGTGCGCCATCCAGAAGACCCACTTTCCGCCAAAGCTCCTCTTCTCCTCCGCCTATACCCTGGACTCCTGCCGGGACCCGGACAAATTCACCGCCTATATCCTGCCCCGGGCCATTGTCATCGGGGTGCTGCTGGTGGGGTTCGGGATTCTCGCCTATCTGCAGCCCTTTGGGACAGAGGCCTATTGGGCCTACTTTGTGCTGATGGTGGTGATTTTGGTCCTCTTCCTCGTCACTGCCCAGCAGGCCAAAAAGCGGTTCTGGGAGGCAAAATAAGAGCGGGCGCCTGCCGGCGCCCGCTCTGCGTGTCAAACCGATTCCAAAGAGGGAAACAGAGGCGAATAGCGGGGGAGCTCGAGGGGGCTATGCCCGCCTCGAATACAATCAAATGCCCCGCAAAGCCTTGCAGAGCAAGGCGTGCGGCTTGCGGAGCCAAGACTTTCCCACTGTTCCGCCGTGGGAAAGTAACGGCATTTTCAGGCTGTCAAAATATCTTTTTGACAGCCTGAGCGGGCGCCTGCCGGCGCCCGCTCTGCTGCGGAATGCGGTTTTTTACTGCGGTTCGTTGAAATTTGCCCGATAGATCCGCATCTTTTCCGAAAACAGCTCCCCGTTGGAGGGGGGCGTATAGGTAATGGCGTTGGCGCCGGCCTCAATGGTGCGGATGATCGTCTCGTCGGTGGGGCCGCCGGTGGCAATAATGGCCACATCCGGAAAGTCCTTTCGGATGGCAGCCACCAACTCCGGCGTCTGGGCGGCGGCGGAGACGTTGAGGATGTCCGCCCCGGCCTCGATCCGTTTGCCCACGTCCATATTGGTGGAGACGACGGTGGCGATCACCGGGATATCCACCACCTGTTTGATTTCCGTGATGGTCTCATCGGCAATGGGGGCGTTTACCACCACGCCGAAGGCGCCCTGATGCTCGGCATAGGCCGCCAGGCGCACGGAGCGCCGGCCATTGGTGGTGCCGCCGCCCACCCCCACGAACACCGGCACATCGCTGATGCCGATAATGGCCTGGGCGATGGAGGGCTGGGGGGTGAAGGGGTACACGGCAATAATGGCGTCGGCGTTGACATTTTTGATAATGGCCACATCGGTAGAAAACACCAGAGATTTGATCCGGCGGCCGAAAATGCGGATGCCGCTGCAGCTGGTGATACAGGTGGGAACTGTCAGCAGATGGCTGCGCAGGGTCCCATCGTAGGAGGGAATGATCTTCTGCATGCTGTATCTCCTTTCCTGTGTGAATGTCCCGTGTACGGCCCGCGCCGCTGCCGGGCGCGGGTGCCGCGGGGGAGGGAACACTGTTCCCAGCTTGCGGGGGGAGCCGCCTCTCGCCGTCAGAACGCGCCAGCCGCCGGCGTGTGCCGCCGCTCCGCCCAAAACCTGTCATTTTTATCATACCATGTGAGAATCCCTGCAAACAAGATGCTTTCGGTTACAAATCATGAAAAAACTATTAATTTTTTAGGAGGCAACGTAAAAAATGGAAAACGTAACCTTTGTCCTGGATGAAACACAGGCCGCCCCCGGCATCCGTTTTCAAAAGCCGGAGGAGTTGACCCGGTGGACGGTGGAGCGGCTCTCCAATGCCTTGCAGGAGGGGCAGACGGACGTTACGCTCCCCTGCTGGACTCTTGCCGGATCGGATTGGAAGGCCTCCGGCGCGGCCTACCAGATCCTCAAGGCCGTGATGGACCTCTACCGCGCCACCCCCCAGCTCCACTCCCTGGAAATCCGCTGCGCCACACCGGAGGACCTGCGCGCCTTCCAGTTTCAGTGGAACATGTGGTATGCGGACGAAAAACTACATATTGATCACGATTGACCGTTTGTCACAATTTGTAGGATTTTTGTTACCACTTTCACCCTGATTTTTTCCGGCGGATCCTTCATAATGGGTGTCAGATAGCAACGGTGCACCGCAATCCGGCTGCAGCGTTTCACGATTTGACCGCGCCGCAGGCGCAAGGGAGGATTCCATGTTTCATCGTATTATCAGTCTGCTGTTATCCTGCATGGTGGCGCTGACCGCATCCGGCTGCAGCGTCCCCATCCAGCCCGGTCCCGCAGAGGACGCCATCAACGCTGTGGAGCCCCAGCTGCCAAAGCGCGACGGCTCGGAGGGCGCCGGGCAGGGAAAGCCCTTGCCGGACAAGCCGGAGGAAACCGTACCCGCCAGCGGCGCCGATTCCCCGGATGCTGCGCCGGAAGGCGGAGAGAGCACCCCGCCCCAGACCACCGCCGATCCGGAGACGGCGCCTGGTGTCCAGCAGCCGGGACCCTCTGCAGAGAGCACGGGCAGGCACCCCGCGCCGGACCCGGAAAAGCCCATGGTGGCCCTGACCTTTGACGACGGCCCCCACGCCGTTTACACTGATCAGATCCTGGATATCCTGGAGGAAAACGGCGCTGTGGCCACCTTCTTTGAGGTGGGGCGGAACCTTGCCAACGATCCCGACGCCGTGCGCCGGGCGGAGGCCATGGGCTGCGAGATCGGCAGCCACTCCTACCGCCACGCAAACCTGGGGAAAATGAGCGCCGAGGATATCGCGGCGGATCTTCAGAAGGCCGACGAGCAGTTTACCGCTGTGCTGGGCCGCGCCCCCAATCTGCTCCGCCCGCCCTACGGCTCGCTGAACAGCGCTGTGAAGTACACCACCGGCCGCAGCGTCATCACATGGTCCATCGACACCGAGGACTGGCTCAGCCGGAATGTGGACAAGATCCTGGCCACTGTGCAGAACGCCGGAGACCTGGACGGGCAGGTCATTTTGATGCACAGCACCTACGACACCTCTGTGGAGGCGGCAAAGCAGCTGATCCCCTGGCTTTTGGACCAAGGCTACCAGCTGGTGACCATTACGGAGCTGATCACCCTCCACTACAAGGACCCGGTGGTTGCCAACGGTACATATGGCTACAGCTATTTCACCTTTGGCAAGGACGTGATCCTGCCGCCGGGTGTGGAGCTGCCGCAGCTGCCGGAAACCCCGCCCACTGCCCCGGAGGGCAGCGGGGAGGCTCCTGCGCCGGAGGACAGTGAAACGGCTCCCGGCGATCCGGACGGCGGCGCCCCCTCCGCCGGCGGGGACGCCCCTGCCGGTCAGGGTAAGCCGGAGAGCCCTGCCGACGGGAAAGAGAATGCCCATCCCTCCGTAGACGGCAGCGGCACGGCGGTCCCGCCGCCGGATGCCGCCCAAATTTGATTTCGGCAGAAAGTCAGAAAGCTCAACGCGCCCTGCGGCAAAAGCCGCAGGGCGCGTTGTTGTCTGATGCTCTGTGAAGGGGAGGTGCTGTCAGCGGACCTCCGCCAGCTCCCGGTTTTTCTCCCGGACGTCGCCGGTCCTGACCGTCTCCTCCGGCGGAGCGGCCCGCCGCTCCCGGGCATTAGCCAGCATCAGCTTGAGCCGGTTCTCCTGGTTTACCTTGGTGGCGCCGGCGTCGTAGTCGATGGCCACGATGTTGATGTTGGGGTTGCGTGCTTTGATGGGTTTCATCATGCCCTTGCCGCAGATGTGGTTGGGCAGGCACCCAAAGGGCTGGGTGCAGACGATGTTCTCCACGCCCTTGTCCGCCAGC
>CAJFPI010000150.1 GCA_904398675.1 uncultured Oscillospiraceae bacterium | reverse complement strand
CAGGTTCATGAAGAACACCAGGATGGCCGCCAGCAGGACCCATAATGTGTCAATGATCGAAAACTCCATAGCGTTTCCTCCCCTGCGCCGCGCTCCCACGTCCCCCCTTCGGTCTGTGCCGCGGCAAAAATGAGAACAGGGCATATCCCTCTCTTTCGGATACGCCCCATCGCGATGATCAGAAAGGCGCTCCGGGAGATCCGGAGCGCCTTTGCTCGATGGGGGAAGTATACCCGCATTTCTGCACGATGTCAACCCATCATGTTCAATTTTGTGACCCGCAACCAATTCAGGTCCGTTTATTTTTGAAATTTATGCAAGTTTTTATATTCTCTCTTGCATTTTCAGCGTCACAGCCACCGGCTGGTCCACCGTCAGGCTGTCCGGCGTCACCCGGCAGTCCATGGCCAGCACCCGCACGCCGGCCGCCGCCGCTTCACGCAGGGCAGCGCCGAACTCCGGATGGGTGCGCTCGTTGGGGCAGAACAGGCGGCAGCCCTTCATCTGTATGATGATGCACACCGTGCACTCATACCCCTCTCCCTGGGCGGCGGCCAGCTCGTGGAGGTGCTTCACCCCCCGCTGGGTGGGCGCGTCGGGGAACATGGCCAGGCCGTCCTCCTCCAGGGTACAGCCCTTGACCTCCACAAACCCTCTGGCCAGGGCCTGCTCCGAGCCGTCTCGCCCCGTCCGCTCCGCCTCCCAGTAGAAGTCGAACCGGGAGGAGCCCCAGGTGGTCTCCGGCCGCAGCAGGGTCAGGCCGTCCACAAAGCCCCCGGCCCGGGCCCACTCGGCGAACACCTGGTTGGGGGCCTGGGCGTCCATGTTGATGAGCAGGCCGTCCTTGTCCACGGCGACCAGGTCGTACCCGGTCTTACGGGCGGGGTTTGCGCTCTTCTCCAGCCAGACGGTGCGCCCGGGGATGAGCAGCTCCCTGCACCGGCCGGTGTTCTTCACGTGGACGGTCTCCTCCCGCCCGTCCAGCTCCACCTGGGCGATGAAGCGGTTGGGCCGGGACAGGAACACCGCCGGGACGATGTGTTCATATTTCATGGGAAATTCCCCTCTTCGCGCAAAAATGCAGCCGGGGCTTCCCGGCTGCATTTGAGTATATCTGAATTTCCCCGGCGGGTCAAGGACCTGGGGCCGCTCAACCCCCCGGCGCCCGGATGTAGCCAATGCGGTAGCCGCCCCCCTCTTTGGGGTACAGGCGCACCACCCGCCCGATCTCCAGGTCAGAGCACCGGCAGTCCACCAGCAGGCTGCCGTCCGCCTCCCAGGTGCCGCTGTCGCAGGTGACGTTCCTCATGAGGGTGTCTCCGTGGATGTGGTAGAAGGCGTCGAACTGCGCCAGATAGATCCAGTCCGCCATCTTCGCCCGGAGCCAGTCCACGCTGACCTTTTCCACGCCCAGCCGCTCGGCCACCAGCCCCCGTACCTGCTCCACGGTCACCTTGATCACGTCCAGGCCCGGCTCCGCGCCCTGTCCGGCCAGGGCGTCCCGTTCCTCCTGGGTCAGCTCGCCCATGTCCAGCCCCGCGCCGTCGTAAAACATGTCGGACAGGTCGACCTCCTCCCCCTTGTTGAAGCCGCTGCGGAACAGCTCGCACACCCCAGGCTGGCTGAGCCATGTGCTCAGCTCGTCCAGCTCGCCCTCGGTCAGCGCCGTCTTCTCTGTCTCCGTCCGGCATCCGGCCAGCAGGCACAGGAGCAGCGCCGCGGCCAGGCCGGCCGCCATCCAGGTCATTCGTCTCATATGAGCGCCTCCTCTTCCCCATGTCCGCGGACTGCGGGCGGCGGTTTTGCTGTATCTCAGCTAAGTCCAGTATAGCAGGGATCTCAGCACAAATCCTCCCGATCCCGGATACAAATGGTTACAATTTTCCCGGGAAGGGTAACAATAGTTACAGCTTTCCTGAAAATGGTTACAGACTGCCCGCTTGCGCCGCCGCCCCTTTGCTGGTATGATAGTGTCAGCTGGATCGGCCGGCTCTGGTCGATCCGTGCGGCTGTGCCGCGTGACCCCCTTCCGCGACCGCCGAGACCGGCGGCCGCGGAACGACCCATCCTCAAGGAGGCTCTGACCATGCCCCACATCCCCTCGGGCGACACCGCCCTGCTGGACCTGGTCCCCTTTGACCAGGCGCTCTCCGCCGCCCAGCGGCCCAGCCCGGACTATGACTGCCAAAAATGGCTGTATGTCCCCAATGTTTACTCGGAATACCGTTACATCCTGGGCACCCGGGGGGAAAAGCCCCTGATCTGCGTGGGCATCAACCCGTCCACCGCCGCCCCGGACCATCTGGACAACACCCTGAGATCGGTGCAGCGGGTGGCCCTCCACAACGGGTACGACAGCTTCATCATGTTCAACGTCTATGCCCAGCGGGCCACTGATCCGGACGACATGGAGCGGACCTACAACCAGGCCCTCCACCGGGAGAACATGAAGGCCTTTGCCTACGCCCTCTCCCTGGACCGGACCGGCGCCCCCGCCGTCTGGGCGGCCTGGGGAGCGGTCATCGAGAAACGGGACTACCTGCCCGCCTGTGTCCGGGACATGATCGACATCGGCAGGGCCTACCACGCCAAGTGGTATTCCGCCGGGAAGCGGACCAAGAAAGGCCACCCCCACCATCCCCTCTACCTGCGCAAGGACAGCCTGCTGGAGGAGTTCCCCATCACAGAATACCTGGAACAGATCTGAGCTGCCGGCTGCCTTTGGGCACAAAAAAAGCGGGCTCCGCGCCCGCCCATAAAAACACCAAGCCCCCAGCCGTCCTACATCGCGACTGGGGGCCTACTGCTGATTCTGATTTTCCAATGGACTGATACCTACACTTTCTTCTTAAGGTTGCTTTGGGGTTCCGCTTGAAATTACTTCCTCACTGTTTCGTCAAACCACTGAACAACTCTGACTTCCGTCTTCCGCAAACTTCTTGCTTCGAGGTCCGATCACGTGTTCTTCGCTTACTCAAGCGCGTTTGGAACATCCTGAGCCTTCATTTCACTTTGCGTTCCCAATAGCGAAAAGTTTTGGGGCCTTTAGTACCCTTCTGTACTTCTGTACTTCTGTACTTCTGTACTTCTGTACTTCTGTACTTCTGTACTTCTGTACTTCTGTACTTCTGTACT
>CAJFPI010000149.1 GCA_904398675.1 uncultured Oscillospiraceae bacterium | reverse complement strand
TGGCAAAGCTCAGCACGTACTCAAAGTTGCTGACCGCCGCCTGGATGTTGTACAGCACGGCGCCGATGCCGATGAAGGCCAGCAGGAACGCGCCGAAGACATAGGCGGTCAGGGAGTGGAAGTAGCTGCGCAGCTCGTGCTTCAAAACAGCGGTCATGATTCCGTCACCTCCGGTTCCGCCGGAAGCTCCTCTGCGGCGGTTTCTGTCAATTCAATGAAGACATCCTCCAGGTTTGCCTTCTTCAGCGCCATCTCCAGCAGGGGGCGGTGGGCGTCCGCAAAGGCAAAGAAGATCTCCCGGGAAAGCTCATAGATGTCGCCCAGGTCCGTCTTCACCCGGATCGTGCTGCGCCCGTGGCTGAGGGCCTCTGTGTGCAGCTCCGTGATATGGGCGACCTCCGCCAGGATCCGCTGGGCCTCCTCCGCC
This sequence comes from uncultured Oscillospiraceae bacterium, assembly GCA_904398675.1. GTDB lineage: Bacteria > Bacillota > Clostridia > Oscillospirales > Oscillospiraceae > CAJFPI01. Next base: position 3,833 of record CAJFPI010000149.1, on the reverse strand, counting down.
GGGGCCTCCGCGGTGAGGGTGATCTCACTGGGGGCCAGCAGCCGCTTCTCCAGGTTCTCCGGGCGGTCAAAGGCCACCAGCTTTCCGTGGGCGATCATGAGGATCTGCTCGCACATGGTCTGGACCTCGGAGAGGATATGGGAGCTGAGGAGGATCGTGTGGGTCTCGCCCAGCTGCCGGATCAGCTCCCGGATCTCAATGATCTGCAGGGGGTCCAGGCCCACGGTGGGCTCATCCAGAATGATGACCTTGGGGTTCCCCAGCAGGGCCTGGGCGATGCCCACCCGCTGCTTGTAGCCCTTGGAGAGGGCGGAGATGCAGCGGTTCCGGACGGAGGTGATCTTCGTCTGCTCCAAGACCTCCTCGATCTGGGCCTCCAGCTCCGCGCCCCGCAGGCCCTTGGCTTCCCCCACGAACCGCAGGTATTCCACCGGCGTCTCGTTCAGGTAGAGGGGCGGCTGCTCCGGCAGGTAGCCCAGCAGCCGCTTGGCCTCCTTGGGCTCTTCCAGGATGTCGTGACCGTCGATGCGGACATGGCCCGCTGTGGGGGAGAGACAGCCGGTCATGATGTTCATGGTGGTGGACTTGCCGGCGCCGTTGGGACCCAGAAAGCCGTAGACATGCCCCTCGTCAATGGCAAAGGAGAGATCGTCGACCGCTGTGAAGTCCCCATAGCGCTTCGTCAGGTGTTCAACTGTTATCATCGTGGACCTCCTTTTGTCCGGACGGCCGCCGGCGGGCGGCGTCCGTACTGGGAACTAGTATAAGGCCCGACGCTGAAATGACGCTGAAACCTTCGCAGCGGAAGAAAAAGGAGTGAGGTGCAGGCCTCACTCCTGGGGATGGGATATGGATTTGACCCGGGGCAGCTCCACGAGGAAGCGGTTGACGCCCTGGACACTCTCCGCCCAGATGCGCCCCTGATGCCGGGTGACGATGGTCTTGGCAATGGAAAGGCCCAGCCCGAAGCTGCCGTCCCGGCTCCGGGCCGGATCCGCCCGGTAAAAGCGCTCAAAGATGTGGGACAGCTCCTCCGGCGGGATGGGGTCGCCCTCGTTGGCAACACGCAGCAGGCAGTGCTCCCGCCCGTGCTCCTGGAGCCGGACCCAGACGTGTCCATGCTCCCGGGCGTATTTCTGGGCGTTGTCCAGCAGGATCTCCACCACCTGCCGCAGGGCGTCCTCCTCCCCGGGGACCTGGATCGGCCCGTGCACCTGGGAGGACAGGGTCAGCCCCCGCTCGAAGAAGACGGACTCCAGGGACAGGGCGGTCTGGGAGACCAGGGTGCTGAGATCCACCGGCAGGGTGGCGGCCTGGGGACCGGCGGCGTCCGCCCGGGCCAGCTCCAGCAGCTGCTCAATGAGCCGGCGCATCTGCTGGGACATGGTGAGGATATTGGAGAGGAACACGGACCGCCGGTCCGCGCTGTACGTCGGGTCCTGCAAAAGCTCCGCGTTGGTCAGGATCACGGTCAGGGGAGTCTTCAACTCGTGGGACGCGGCGGCCACGAACTGCCGCTGCTGCTTCCAGGCCGCGTCCACCGGGCGCACCGCCCATCTGGAGAGCAGGATGCTGATCCACAGAAACGCCAGAAAGCTGCACCCGCCGATCAGCAGGCAGGTCCGCACCAGGCCCTCCAGAGTGGCCTGCTCGCTGGAGATGTCCGCGAAGACCAGGCAGGGACGCAGGGGGGAGTCCGTCCGGTAGTAGCGCAGATTGTACTCCTCCAGCACTCCCAGGTTCCGGGGCGAGGTGTAGGCGGCGTCAATGAGGCGGTGGAGGAAATCGTCGTCAGAGAGGTCATAGTAGCCGCCGCCGGTTGCCACCAGTTCCCCCCGGGGACCCAGCTGCAGCGCGAAGAAGGGGAGCCGCACATCCTCCCCCATCTCGCTGGGGACGCTCAGCTGGAAGGGCTGCTCGGCGATGCTCTCCATCATGCGGATGCTCTCCCGCTCCAGATTGGCGCTGGTGAAGTAGAAGACCAGCCCGAAGATCACGCAGAGCATCAGCGTGACGATGCCCATGTTGACCAGGACAAATTTAAAGCGCAGACGACGGATCATCCTGACACACCTCCAAATGATAGCCCAGCCGGCGGATAGCCTCGATCCGGATGTTGGACCCGATGCTGGTCAGCTTCTTCCGCAGAAAACCGATGTAGACCTCCACGTGGTTCTCCACCGCCTCGGACTCCAGCCCCCAGACCCGGGAGAGGATGGCCTCCTTGGAGAGGTTCCGCTCCCCGGACTGGAGCAGGTAGCGCATGATCTCAAACTCCTTGGCGGAGAGGCGGATGCGGTTGGCGCCGCAGATCAGCGTGGCGGAGGAGAGGTCCAGCGATGTGTTGCCGAACACCATCTCATCCACCTGGCCGCCCTGGCGGCGCAGCAGGGCGTTGACGCAGGCCAGCAGCTCCCGGATGTCAAAGGGCTTGGTCAGGTAGTAGTCCGCGCCGGCGTTCAGACCCGTGATCCGGTCCTCCAGGGCGGACCGGGCGGTCAGGATCAGGATCGGCGTGCCCAGATGCTTGGCCCGCAGCTGCCGGGCCACCGTGTAGCCGTCCAGCTTCGGCATCATGACGTCCAGGATCAGCAGGTCGTAAATGCCCAGCTCCGCGTACTGGATGCCGGACTCGCCGTCATAGACGGTATCCACCTCAAATCCCTTCCGGCGCAGCACCTCCCCGATGGAGTCCGCCAGCAGGGTTTCATCTTCAATGATCAGAATCCGCAAGTTCCCCACACCTCTTTTCTAAGAATAGCATAGGGCCGTTTGCTGAATTGAAGCTGAAAATCCGGGGCCATCCCGCTCCGGCGGCGGTGGGAGTCCGTTGACAGCGGGGGAAAAATCAGTTACAATAGAGCCGTTGTTTTGGCGGCGCAGATGCGTCCGCCAAGTTTCCCATGCCCCTGTAGCTCAGTTGTATAGAGCGACTGCCTCCTAACATTTGGCGGGTTCCTGACCACCGAGGTCGCAGAAACGAACAAAAACTGCATACGCGCCAGTAGCTCAGTTGGAGAGAGCACGAGCCTCCTAAGCCCGGGGTCGCAGGTTCAAATCCTGTCTGGCGTGCCATGTCGGAGCAAAGTCCGCTTTGCTCCGGCGTCTTTTTATGCCTGAAGTAATGTGCCATTTTGGGTCTCGCAGATAGAAGGGAGAGTTTTAGAGGCCCTGACAGAGCAATCTCGCAGGAATGACCCGACCAATGCGCACCATGGAAAGTGGTGTAGCCGAGTGCAAAAGAAAAGGAGATGGCTCAGGGGCCATCTCCTTTTCTTTTGAAGTAGGGAGGACAAATTTATGCGGTATGAGTTTCCAGAATTTTCTTCAGAAATTCCCAGAAACGCTCTGTGGAGGAGATGCTGAACCACTCGCCGGGGGTGTGATAATTTCCGGTGTTCGGCCCAAGAGAGAGTGCCTCGACGGGATGATCCGTGTTTTTCTTGATGGAACCACATTCCAGCCCGACGTGCTCTACTACGACAACAGGCTCCTGGTGATAGAGAGATATATAGACATCCCGACAGATATGCTGCAGCGGGGAATTGGGAATATATTCCCACTCCATGCAGTCGCCAACCTTTTCACAGTATCCGCCGGTGACGGTGGCCAGACTTTCCAGCCGATACTCCATGTCTGTGTACATGCTCCGCAGAATACTACGAGTCACAAAGCGGAAGGTCACTGCGTTGGAATCCATATTGACCACACCCAGGTTATTGGAGGATTCGATGGTGTCCTCCAAGTCCGGGCACATTCTGAGAACGCCTGTATCGCAGAGGTAACCAAATGTTAGGACGTTTTTGGTGCATGTCGGGGAGAAAGCTTTTTGA
>CAJFPI010000148.1 GCA_904398675.1 uncultured Oscillospiraceae bacterium | reverse complement strand
GTGCGGATGCAGTTTGTGGGCAGCTCCACCGCCCGGTTTGAAAATGAGTTTACCGAGGCCGGCATCAATCAGACCAAGCACCGCATCATCCTCAGCGTGGATGTGTCGGTGTCCATCCTGCTGCCGGGCTTTTCCACCTACACCAAGGTCTCCAACGACTTCACCGTGGCGGAGACCATCATTGTCGGCACCGTGCCGGACAGCTATGTCTACTTCCACGGCAACTATGAAGAGGCAGAGGACTATGTGATGAACAACGCCGGGCCCTGACGGGGCGGCCTGCGGGCCGCCCGGCGGCTCGGACGAGAGGAGAGCAAGGAATGGATTACCGACAGGAGATGCAGCAGCTCCGTGAGGAGCTGAACGAGCACGGCTACCGCTACTATGTGCTGGACGCGCCCACCATCCCGGACTATGAATATGACCGGATGCTCCGCCGCCTGGAGGAGCTGGAGCGGGCCCACCCGGAGGAGATCACCCCCGACTCCCCCACCCAGCGGGTGGGGGGGACGCCGGTGAGCGATTTTCCCCCCTATGTCCACCCGGTCCCCCTGGAGAGCCTGCAGGATGTCTTTGACGCCGGGGAGGTGTCGGAGTTTCTGGAGAAGACAGGGGAGGCGGTGGCGGAGGCTGCCTACAGTGTGGAGCCGAAGGTGGACGGCCTGTCTGTAGCCCTGGAATACCGGGACGGTGTGTTTGTCCGGGGTGCCACCCGGGGCGACGGACGGACCGGCGAGGATGTGACGGAGAATCTCCGGACCATCCGCTCCATCCCCATGGTGCTGCCGGAAAAGCTGCCCCGGCTCATCGTCCGGGGGGAGGTCTATATGCCAAAGGCGGTCTTTGAGGAGCTGAACCGTCAGCGGGAGGTGCGGGGGGAGGCGCTGATGGCCAATCCCCGCAACGCCGCCGCAGGCTCCCTCCGGCAGCTGGATCCAAAAATTTGTGCCCAGCGGCGGCTGGATATTGCGGTGTTCAACCTGCAGCTGGCGGAGGGGCGGACCTTCTCCACCCACACGGAGACCCTGGATTATCTCCGCAGCCAGCAGTTCAAGGTGATCCCCGCCCGGCGCATGGCCGGGGCGGAGGAGATCAACGGCGAGATCGTCCGCCTGGGGGAGGAGCGGGAGCAGTTCCCCTTTGAGATCGACGGCGCGGTAGTCAAGCTGGACAGCCTCTCTGACCGGGAGGTCCTGGGGTCCACCGCCAAATGCCCCCGGTGGGCCATTGCTTACAAGTACCCCCCGGAGCGGAAAAACTCCAGGGTGATCGATATTGTGGTCCAGGTGGGCCGCACCGGGGTGCTGACGCCGAAGGTGTTGGTGGAGCCGGTGCGCCTGGCGGGGACTACTGTCACCACGGCCACCCTCCACAACCAGGACTTTATTGATGAGAAGGATATCCGCATCGGGGACACCGTCACCATCCAGAAGGCGGGGGAGATCATCCCGGAGGTGGTGGAGGTGGTCCGCGCCCTGCGGCCGGAGGGGACGGTCCCCTACCACCTGCCGGACACCTGCCCGGTGTGCGGCGCGCCGGTGCAGCGGGACGAGGACGGGGCGGCGATCCGGTGCACCGGGGCGGAGTGTCCCGCCCAGCTGCTGCGGAACATCACCCACTTTGCCAGCCGGGACGCCATGGACATCGAGGGCATGGGCCCGGCGGTGATGGAGCAGCTCATTGACCGGGAGCTGATCCGCAGCGCGGCGGACCTCTACTATCTCACGGCGGAGCAGCTGGAGAGCCTTGACCGGATGGGAAAGAAGTCCGCGGCCAACGCTGTCGCCGCCATCGAGATGTCCAAAAGCAGGGGGCTGGAGCGGCTGCTCTATGCCCTGGGCATCCGCCAGGTGGGGCAGAAGGCGGGAAAAATTTTGGCCGTCCACTTCCGCAGCTTTGACGCCCTGGCCGCCGCCACGGAGGAGGAGCTTACCGCCATTGACGATATCGGCGCCATCACCGCCGGCTACATCCGCCAGTGGATCGGGAGCCGCCAGGGGCAGCATCTGATCGGCCGGCTGAAGGAGGCTGGGGTGTCCATGGAGAGCGCGGCGCGACAGGTGGACCGGCGCTTTGCCGGGATGACCTTTGTGCTCACCGGTGCGCTGGAGCGCTTTACCCGGGAGGAGGCTGCGGCGCTGATCGAGGAGCGGGGCGGCAAGGCTGCCTCCAGCGTCTCCAAAAAAACCACCTATGTGGTGGCGGGGGAGAACGCCGGCAGCAAACTTCGCAAAGCCAATGAGCTGCAGATCCCTGTCCTCACAGAGGAGGCGTTTGCCGCTATGCTGGAAGGGGAGACGGCTGAGGAAACACAGCGTACCCCGGAAGAATAATGGAAGAAGACGGGGCGGGAGCGGCAGGGCCGGGGACCGCCCCGCCTCTTTTCCAGGGAAAGAGTTGTATTTCTGCCCTGGAAATGCTATACTATATTTTGTATGCGTATCTCTGCGGTGCGCCAGACTGGTCTGAACAGGGGATCAGGGACTTGGTGTGCCGCAGATCAGCTGCCGAGGCTCGCTGCCTGGGAGTTTCAGACGGAGACGGCAGGAGTTTCCCCGTTTCGCCGGGGGATGATTGATTTCTGCAACGCCGCAGACAGCGGCGAAATGAGGGGCTGTGTGAAGGTTATACAGCCGTCGGATTGCCCATCGCCTCGCCCCCTGTGGGGCCTACCGGCGATGACGGCAGAAAATCCCCCATCTGCCGGGGGATTGCTGATTTCTACAGCGCCGCATGCAGCGGCGGAATGGGGGATTTATGAAGATTGTTGTGCTGAGCGGCGGCCTGGTGACAGAGCGCCACGTCTCCCTGGTGTCCGGCGCGGAGATCTGCCGCGCCCTGCGCGGCAGGGGGCATCAGGCCATTTTGATCGATATGTTCCTGGGGCTGGAGGACTACGAGGGGAACCTTCAGGATATTTTTGACGCGCCGGACGGCCGCATCGGCTCCGCTGTGATCGAGACCAGCGAGCCGGATCTGGAGGCAGTGCGGGCGGCCCGGCGGGACAAGAGCGGGAGCCTATTTGGAAAAGATGTGCTGACAGTCTGCGCCATGGCGGACATGGTGTTTTTGGGCCTCCACGGCGCCTGCGGCGAGGACGGGCGGGTCCAGGCCGCCTTTGACCTCCTGGGCATCCCCTACACCGGCGCGGGGTATCTGGGCAGCGGCATGGCCATGGATAAGTCTGTCAGCAAGCGGATCATGGCCTCCTGCGGTGTTCCCACGCCCCCCTGGCGGGATATTACATATACCAGGGAGGATGTCCCCGCCCTGGCGGCGGAGCTGGAGGTGCCCTGCGCGGTAAAGATCGTCAATGGCGGCTCCTCCATCGGAATGGCCCTGCCGGACACCCGGGAGGAGCTGGCGGCAGCACTGGAGCGGATCCTGCGCTATGGAAACCATGTGGTGGTGGAGAAAAAGCTCCGGGGCCGGGAGGTGACGGTGGGGGTCCTGGGGGACCGGTATCTCCCGGCGGTGGAGATCATTCCCACATCCGGCCCCTATTTTGACTATGTGGCCAAGTACCAGTCCGGCGCCTCCCTGGAGCTGTGCCCCGCCCCCATCACCGAAGAACAGCAGCGCACAGCGGGAGAATATGCCCTGCGGCTGCACCGGGCGCTGGGGCTGTCGGTCTACTCCCGGGCGGATTTCATCCTGGACGAGGCGGGGCAGTTCTGGTGCCTGGAAATCAACACCCTGCCCGGCCTCACCCCTGCCAGCCTCCTCCCCAAGGAGGCTGCCGCGGCGGGGATGAGCTACGGGGACCTGTGCGAGGAGATTCTTCGTCTGTCCCTGACGGCGCGAAAGGAGAGAAAATAGGATGCTGCAGATGACGGCGGCTGAAATCGCCCATGCGGTGGGCGGGACGCTGCAGGGAGAAGGGGCAGTTTCCTCCGTCTCCACTGACAGCCGGAAAATTACAGAGGGCTGCCTCTTTATCCCCCTGCGAGGAGAGCGCTTTGACGGCCACGCCTATATCGGCTCCGCTCTGGAGCAGGGGGCGGCAGGCTGCCTGTGCGAAAAGCTGCCTGCGCGGCTGGAGAGTGGGCGGTTTTATATCCGGGTTGCGGACACCCGCCTGGCGCTGAAGGCCCTGGCCAGCCATTACCGCAGCAAATTTGACATCCCCTTTGTCCAGATCACCGGCAGCGTGGGGAAGACCACCACCAAGGAGATGGTGGGGGCTGTGCTGCGCCGCCGTTTCCGGGTGCTGCAGACGGAGGGGAATCTGAACAATGACATCGGCGTGCCCCTGACCCTCTTCGGTCTGATGCCGGAGCACCAGGCGGCGGTGATCGAGACGGGGATGAACCACGCCGGGGAGATCCGATATCTGGGGGAGATGATCCGCCCGGATATTGCGGTGATCTCCAATATCGGCGACGCCCACATCGAGTTTCTGGGCAGCCGGGCCGGCATCCTCCAGGCCAAAAGCGAGATTTTCGAAAATTTGAATCCTCAGGGGCTGGCGGTCCTCAGCGGCGACGATGAGATGCTCAGCACCCTGCGCCTGCCCTTCCGCACCCTCCGGTGCGGCCGCAGCGTGGGCTGCGGCGTCCGGATCACCCATGTGGAGGATATGGGAGTAAAGGGAGTAAGCTGTACAGTAAAGACGGCAAAAGCCGTGTACGACTTGACCATCCCGGCGCTGGGGGAGCACATGATCTACCCCGCCGCCATGGCGGCAGCCATCGGCGAGGAGCTGGGCATGGAGCGGGAGGAGATATGCGCCGGTGTGCGGGACTATGTCCCCGCCGGGTCCCGGATGCGCCTGATCCGCAAGGACCACAGCCGGGTGATTCTGGACGACTGCTACAACGCCAACCCCCAGTCCATGGCCGCGGCGCTGCAGATCCTTGCCCGGGAGCCGGTGACAGTGGCGGTGCTGGGGGACATGGGGGAGCTGGGCAAGGTCTCCGCCGCCAGCCACCGGCAGATGGGGGAGCTGGCCCGGCGGCTGGGCATCGGCGTCCTCTTTGCCGTGGGCGAGAAGGCTCGGGACATTGCCGAGGGAGCCAAGGGAATGGACGTGCGCTGGTACGCCACCGTGGAGGAGGCGCTGCGCCCTATTGGGGAGGCGTTTACCAAGGACACGGTGCTGCTGGTCAAGGCCAGCCACGCCATGCATTTTGAACGAATCACGGAGTATTTACAGCAGCTATGATTGACATTGCAGTAAGCCAACTGGTCAAATCCTTTGAAATCGGGAAAAACGTTCTGGACGGCATCACCTTCCAGATCCAGGCGGGGGAGCGTGTGGGCCTTCTGGGCCGCAACGGCGCGGGGAAGACCACTCTCTTCAAGATCCTCACCGGGGAGTATGACTATGACAGCGGCGAGGTGGTGATCGCCAAGGGGAGGCGGGTCGGCCTCATCTCCCAGATCCCGGTGTACCCGGCGGGGTACACGGTGGAGGACGTGCTGAACACCGCCTTTGCCCGCCACCAAAAGCTCTCGGAGGAGATGGAGCAGCTCACCGCCGCCATGGCCGCTGGGGACAGCAGCGAGGTCACGCTGCGCCGGTACGGGGAGCTGTCGGAGAAGTTTGAGGCCATCGGCGGGTACGACACGGCTACCGCCGTGGGAAAGGTGGCAAACGGCCTGTCCATTTCCCAGGAAATGCGCGGCCAGCTCTTTGACAGCCTCTCCGGCGGGGAGAAGACCCGGGTGAACCTGGGCCGCCTCATCCTGGAGGACACGGACATCCTGCTGCTGGAC
>CAJFPI010000147.1 GCA_904398675.1 uncultured Oscillospiraceae bacterium | reverse complement strand
TGGAAATACCAGGACCTGCTGGAAAATGGGGCCGTCGGCTTTATTACATATGACGGCAACGTCAACTATACCGATCAGGATATCGACCGGCGGGAGCTGCGGCCCCATGTAAGCAACGGCAAAAAAATACCAGGCATGAATATTAACGCAAAAACAGCCGTTGAACTGGTCCGATCCGGCGCAAAAACGGCAAAAATCGTGCTAGATCAGGAGGAAACCGGCGGTACATCCCATAATGTGATTTTGGATTTGCCCGGTCAGGTCCCGGAAACCATTGTCATCACGGCACATTATGATTCAACCCATCTCTCACAGGGCGCTTATGATAACATGTCCGGATGCGTCGGCCTGCTGGCACTGGCAGAAAAGTTTTCCAGGCAGCCGCATCGCTACTCCCTGCGCTTTATATGGTGCGGCTCGGAGGAGCGGGGGCTGCTGGGTTCAAAGGCATATGCAGCCGCCCATATGGAGGAGCTGGACCGCATTATTTTCAATGTAAACCTGGATATGATCGGGTGCGCCATGGGAAAATTCATCGCGTGCTGCACAACAGAGGAAAAGCTGGTCCACTATGTGGAGTATCTGGCGAGCATAGAGGGCATGGATATGAGCGCGCGCCAGGATGTATATTCCAGCGATTCCACTTCTTTTGCGGATCAAGGGATCCCGGCGATGTCCTTCGCCCGGATCGCACCCCGTAATATTGCCACGATCCACAATCGCTACGACACGATGGAGGTCATGCAATATGGACAGCTGCTGGATGATATCCATTTTATCGGCATCTTTCTTGAGAACATGGCCGACGCCAAGCGCTGTCCCGTGGCAAGGGAAATCCCGGAGAATATGAAGGAGAGGCTGGAGATCCATCTCTCGCGCAAGCGTGAGAAAAGATGACCCCGCCCCAGAAAATATTCCGAATCCCTGCAGCAGGATATTTTTAGCTTGCAGCTATCAGCAGGGCCTTTCGCCCGCTGTGCCTGAGGGAAAAGATTTTGCTGCTATGCATGGCTGTGAATAAAACATAGGTTGGGAAATTCCCTTTCCCAACCTATGTTTATGATATGCCTGTATTTTGCCGGACGGAAGGCACGGCGCGCCCTCAACAGCGCCATATCAATAATAGCGGTGCGATCCGATCCAAACGCGGGTTTTTCTGTTTCCTTGCCATGGGAAAATGCGCTGACGCTTATGCTGTTAAATATTCATAACCCCCAGCCCGCAGCGCTCATGGCTGGAATAGGGATGGATTGCAGATTCCCCAAAAATCGCCACGGCAATCCAGTGTTCCTCCCTGATAATGGCGATTTTTACCGCCAAATTGACGTCGGATGCAATATTCACCAAAATGCCGCGCTTTGCCTCCTCTGATGCATGGAGCAGGGCATGCACTTCATGTGCATTCTTTTCAATCAAATTTGCGCTCAGCGCTGCGCCCAATATGGCGCGAACGATTTTTTCCTGGAACCCCTGCTTGGAGTTTCCGCCGACTTCTGTGACAACGTATTGCACGCCTGCCTTTGTGTAAATGGTTTTTAGCTGTGTTTCCTCCGCGATTGAGCGGCTCATAGCCAGGCGCAGTGCGTTGTAGCCGATCCCGTTAAGATAAAATGGTACTTGTTCAGGTACAGGTTCCTTGTACATAGCTCTCCTCTTTTCCCTAGCCGCTTAGAAGTTGGAATGGTGCCTGTGTCCGGTGCCGCTGATCGGCAGCGCCCGCTGTTCTGGATTACCGGTTCTAACCGCAGCTTAAGCCGGGACCCGTCTGTGCGTTCATCCCTATCCATATGCTGCCGGCATGGACTCTTTTGGATGCAGCGTGCGTATGCGCTGCATCATGCTGTGGAAAATGCTCTGGAGTTTCTGCATCATGTTTGCTGCGGCTCGGATTGCCGTCTATGCCACCGCCCCTGATGGATATCGGCATAATTATAACATCCTTTCGACAGGCAGTCAATTCAATACCATGCCGACGTTTTAACGCAGGACGGCAGACACGCTGCCTGAAGGATCTGCCATCCGCTGCATGTCGGGCGGACGCCATGTGATTTGTGCATTATGCACATTTCGTGCAGCAGATAAGGCGCGGAATTTGAAAAAATCTCTTGACAAACGGGGGATAAGGAGGTATGTTATAAGTAACTCAGATGGTTGTAGCAGAGTAAGAGAGTGTAAGAGTGCAGGCGGTATCAATCCAGGCGTGATGGGGCGCTGTCCCTGCGCATGAGAAGAAAATCGGATATTTGTATTTTAGAATGCGAGAAAAGTAGGCACCTACTTTTCTCGTTTTTTGTTTCCCACCATTAACGCGTTGGATGAGAGAGCTGAGAGATAGCCGGAACAAGTGTGCATGAGTACAGAAAGGGGGGAGGAGTCTATGACTCCTATCGTTTACGCACTGTTTGCTTACGCCCTGACAATCTTGATATCTTTCCTGGTGATTGGGATTGTCGTTGGCATCAACTCGGTGGTCAGCAGAAAAGACGCTGGCAGAACGAGGAAGGAGGAAAAGTAGAAAATGGAGTTTCTTATGGCGCTGTTCCCCGGGATCGGCACCTTCTTTGCCCAAGACCCGATGATCGCAGTTGCCCGGCTTTTTTTGATTGCCGTTGGGTTTTTGCTGGCATACATGGGGTTCACCCAAAAGCTGGAGCCTTTGATCATGGTCCCAATGGGAATCGGAATGCTCTGCGTCAATGCAGGGGTTCTGTTTCTCAGCGACGGTTCCATCGGCACCATGCTGCTGGACCCCCTGGTCAGTGACCCGGACGAGCTGATGAATATCCTGCAGATCAATTGTTTCCAGCCAATCTACAATTTTATGTTCTCAAACGGACTGATCGCCTGCCTGGTGTTCATGGGAATCGGCGCCCGCAGCGAGATCAGCTTTCTCCTGGCAAGGCCGTGGACCAGTATCACCATCGCCCTGTTTGCAGAGGCGGGGACCTTTGTCGCCCTGGCGGTGGGGATCCTTGGCTTTTCCCTGGAGCCGGGACAGGCTGCGGCCATTGCCACAATCGGCGGAGCAGACGGGCCCATGGTTCTATTCACCTCACTGCTGCTGGCGCCGGAGCTGTTCGTCCCCATCTCCATCATTGCTTACCTCTATTTGAGCCTGACCTATGGAGGATACCCCTATCTGATCCGCCTGCTGGTCCCCAAAAAGTATCGGGGGATCGACGTGGAGGTGTACCCGCCGGAAGTGCCGCAGAAGAGTAAGTTTATCTTTTCCGTGGTTGTCTGCGGGGTGCTCTGCCTGATCCTTCCCATGGCGGCTCCTCTCATTTTGTCGTTCTTCATTGGCGTTGCGGTGAAAGAGGCGGAGATCCTGCCCTTTCAAAAACTGCTGGAGGACGGGATCACCTATTTCTCAACCTTTTTCCTGGGCCTGACGCTGGGGATCCTGTGTGAGGCGTCTGTTATTTTAAACCCGGTTGTGGTTAAAATTTTGGTCCTTGGGGTCATTGCGCTGGCAGTCTCCGGGATTGGAGGGCTGCTGGGCGGGTGGCTGTTCTATTGGATCAGCAAGAAAAACTTTAATCCCGTCATTGGAATCGCGGGAGTATCCTGTGTGCCAACTACGGCAAAACTGGCGCAGCACGCGGCCACAGAAGAAAATCCCTTTGCTATCATCCTGCCGGTGGCCATGGGGGCGAATATCTGCGGAGTGATCACCAGCGCGATTGCCGCCGGAGTTTTTGTAACCACAATCACCATGATTGCGTGAGTCGGACCGCAGGAGCGCTATTGTTACGAAGAAAGGAGTGATCGATTATGCAGCGGCGCCAATGGGATACCCTCCACCAGGACCGGATGCAGAGATTGGCTGCTGCGGAACAAGCCGTCGGGCCTGGGAAGATCGTGGCGGCACGGGATACGGTGAAACTGCTGGAGGCGGTGATCCAGCCAGGCGACAAGGTCAATCTTGAGGGCTGTAACCAAAAGCAGGCGGATTTTCTGGCAGAAAAATTGTGCCGTGTCGATCCAAAAAAGGTATACGGCCTCCATTTCGTGCAGTCGTCCATTACGCTGGACAGCCATATCAGGCTGTTTGAAAAGGGCATTGCAGAAAAAATAGATTTCTCCTATTCGGGCGCAAAAGCCGGGGCTCTTGCAGAGGGGGTGCGGTCCGGCAAAATCAAGCTGGGAGATATCCACACCTACCTGGAGCTGTTTGGCCGGTATTTCATTGACCTGATCCCCCGCGTGGCCTTAGTGGCCGCGTATGCGGCGGACCGCGAGGGAAACCTCTATACCGGCGCCAACACCGAGGACACGCCCGTCATCGTGGAGGCGGCAAAATTCAAGCAGGGCATTGTGATCGCCCAAGTGAATCAAATTGTGGAGCATCTCCCCAGAGTGGATATTCCGGCCGATTGGGTGGACTTTGTGGTGGAATCGCCGCGCCCCTTTTATCTGGAGCCCCTGTTTACCCGGGATCCGGCTCTGATTACGGAGTCCCAGATCCTCCGCGCCATGATGGCGATCAAGGGGATCTATGCAGAGTACGGCGTCCAGACAGTCAACCACGGCATTGGGTTCGATACGGCGGCGATTGAACTGCTTTTGCCAACCTATGGGGAATCCCTGGGGCTGAAAGGAAAAATCTGTTCCTCGTTCGCCCTCAATCCCCACCCCACGCTGATTCCTGCCATCGAGAGCGGGTGGGTGGAGAATATCTGCTGCTTTGGCGGAGAGCTGGGCATGGAGGAATATGTGGCGGCGCGCCCGGATGTGTTCTGGATCGGCCCGGACGGCTCGCCGCGCTCCAATCGGACCTACGCCCAGGTTGCGGGGCATTATGCGGTGGATATGTTCGTCGGCGGGACGCTCCAGATCGACGCGGACGGCAACAGCTCCACCGCAACGGCGGACCGGATCGCGGGGTTTGGCGGCGCACCCAATATGGGATGCGATCCCAGGGGACGGCGCCATGCCAGCGATGCATGGCTGAAATGCGGGGCGGAAACGGGCAGCACGGCGGAAACCCTCGGGGAAACTCCCCGCGGCCGCCGCCTGGTGGTGCAGCTGCAGGAAACGTTCCGGGAGAAGATGAAACCCGGCTTTGTAGACCGCTTGGACGCCTGGGAGCTGCGTGATGCTGCGGGATTGGCGCTGCCGCCGGTCATGATCTACGGGGACGACGTGACCCACATCGTAACAGAGGTGGGCATTGCGTATCTGCATAAGTGCAGAGACCTGGAAGAGCGCCGGGCCGCAATCCGCGCTGTTGCGGGCTACACGGAGATCGGGATGCGGGCAGATCCTCGCCAGACAAAGGATTTGCGCCGCCGTGGAATCGTAAAGATGCCGGCCGATCTGGAAATCGACCCGGCAAAGGCCAAGCGCAGCCTGCTGGCGGCACAGACCATCCGCGATCTGGTTGCCTGGTCCGGCGGCTTGTACCATCCCCCTGGAAAGTTTAAAAATTGGTGAGGAGGGCTCTTTATGGCGTTAAATCATCTGGAGTTTTCTTATGACGGCGTTGCAGGCGCGTCCATCCCCGCCGATTGGTCCCACAGCGGGGTAGTCGGCTCCGGGGATATGGAGGTGCTGCTGACGAGGAAGGCGCAGGGGGGGAAGGTGGTGGTCAAGGTGTGTACGCCGGTGTGCGGTTTCGACCAGGTTTGGGACAAGGTGCTCGCCCATTTTGTAGCAGAGAGCGGCTGCGGGGATCTTGTGATCGAGATCAACGACAATAACGCAACGCCGTTTATTGTCAGCCTGCGGCTGCAGCAGGCCCTGTCTGAAGCGAGAGGCGGTGATCTGCAATGAACACAGATGGCCTTATGGAGATGAGTTTCTACAGTGCGACAGCCCGCCGACGGGCCAGCCAGCTGGTGGACCCGGGGACGTTTTCAGAGCTGCTGGCGCCCAACGACCGGCTGGTCAGCCCCCATCTGCCGGAGCTGGGGGAGGCGGTCAGCTTTGACGACGGCGTCGTGACCGGGGTGGGACGCATCGGTGCCCGGCCGGTGTTTCTCATTTCACAGGAGGGGCGGTTTATCGGCGGTGCGGTGGGAGAGATCCACGGGGCGAAAATGGTGGGGATCTTTCGCCTGGCCCTGCAGGCCTATGAGACGATCCTGGACAGGGAGGGCCGTGTTCCAGAGGAACGGCGTCCGGCCATTTTGATCTCCTTTGATACGGGCGGCGTCCGTCTCCACGAGGCGAATGCGGGATTGCTGGCCCATGCGGAGATCATGGATATGATCCAGGAGACCAAGGGGAAGATCCCCGTTATTTCCCTGATCGGCAGCAAGGTGGGCTGCTTTGGCGGCATGGGCTTTGTTGCGGCGGCGACTGACGTGATCGTGATGAGCTCCCTGGGGCGGCTTGGCCTGACGGGGCCTGAGGTGATCGAGCAGGAGATCGGAAAAGAAGAATTTGACGCATCGGATAAATCGCTGATTTCCAGAACCACAGGCGGAAGGCACCGCTACATCATGCAGGATTGCAACGTCCTGGTGGATGATACGATCCGTGCATTCCGGCGCGCGGTGGAAGAGATCCTTGCCCTTCCCTATGAGGAGATCTGCCATTACAGGCGCATCGGCACCTACCCGCTGGTGCAGGAGCAGATGGCGCTGGTGCAGCAGGCGGCAGAGCTGATGCCTGGCGATTCTATGGATGTATGGCGCTGTTACGGGAATGACGAGCCGGAGCTGCTGCCGGAATGGGAGCTCTCTGAATTTTTGTGCGCCGTTCGCCGGCGGCCAAAGGAGGTGCCGTAAATGGAGCAGATGATTGGCCGCGGGAGAGAGGCAATCACAATGATCGTTGATCCGGACAGCTTTCAGGAAAATCAGGTGGGGGGCGTTTCCTTTCCCGCCGATTATGGACCCGGCGCCGTAGTCGGAACGGCTGCCCTGGAGCAGCAGCCCATAACGATTTTAGCAATCGACGCGCAGGCGGTAAACCCACGGTTCCCGGTGGTATATTTTGGGATCATCGGGATGGAGGAGGCCTATAAGATGGCCTGCGCCGTTTACGAGACCATCCAGGCAGACCGCCAAAAGCCCGTTTCAGAAAAGCGCCCGCTGCTCCTGATCGTGGACACGCCCGGGAACGCCCCGGGCAAGGTGGAGGAGATATACGGCATGAACAAGGCGACGGGCGCCTATCAGCTGGCTCTGGCGGAGGCCCGCAAATGCGGCCATGCCGTAATTGCCATGGTGATCGGGCGCGCCATCAGCGGCGGCTTTTTATGCCACGGTCTTCAGGCGGATCATATTCTGGCCCTTCCCAAAGCGTATGGGACGATGATCCATGTCATGCCCCTGACCAGTATTTCCAGAATAACAAAAATCGATGTGGAGCAGCTGGAGGTCCTTTCTCAAGAGAACCCTGTTTTTGCGGCAGGCGTCGATTTCTTTTATCAGCTGGGCGGCGTAGAGGAGATCGTACCGGATCCGGGCCGGATGCGGGAGCGGATCACGGCGCATATTGCAGAGGTCAAGGCGCTGAAGAGTGAAGGCAGCTTTGACAGGAGCGGGCCGTGGAGCCGCGGGGAATTGGGGGCTGTGCGGGGGGGGCGCAGGACACGAAAGGCGGTTTTGGCGCAGATGGAAAGCGAATTTTCAGCCATTGCGGACAAATATATAAAATGAACCAGAAGAAGATTGATACGCTGAAGGAACAGCTCCTGGCCTATGGGACAGGGCCGCTTTTGTCCGAAATGCCCCGGAACACCCTGGAGGACAAAGGAATTGCGGGGCCCACCGCGGCCCATCGGATCGAAGAGCTCCATACGCCGCTCAACCTGGCTTATGTCACCTTTACAACAGGCAGCTCCGCCTTCCAAAATATGGTTGGCGTCACCCATCAGGAGCTGCCGGAGCGGATCCGCGCGGGAAAACTGGCGCTGGCGCTGTGCGGCGTGCATCCCGGGGATGAAATTGTGGTGGCATACCCGCCGCTGGTCAATGTTTTTTGCAATCAGGTCTTTCAGGAGGAGCAAATTCGGGTGCGTTTCCTGCATCGGCCCAGCCGGGACGCGCTGCTGCTTGAGCTGTGCTCCGGCGCAGGCTGCGTGATCGGGGAATCGTCCTTCCTGTGTGCAACCCTCCAGGAAATCCAAAAGATGGGGCTGCAGCAGGCCGTCTCCCGAGGGCTGACCCTGATCGCCTCCGGCACGCCCCTCAGGGATGCGCTGCTGGAGGAGGCGGCACGCTTTCCGGGGGCGGTGGTCCATGACCTCTACGGCTGCCAGGAATTTGGATGGCTTGCACTGGACGGCGTCCCGCTGCGGCCGGATGTTCAGACGTTCCGCGATCCGCAATGTGAGGGCTGGCACCACCTGATTGTGGGCGGACTGCCCACCGGAGATATGGTGCCGGAAGGCGCGCATCCGCTGAATCCAAAGGGACGCATCTGTACGCCTGCAATCAAACGGGCAGGGTGTGAGCTGGAAACGGTGATCACTGCGGGGACAGCCGGGCATATTGAGACCATGCAGAAAGCAGCACGGACGATCCTGCGGATCAAATCAAAGCTGGTCTATGTATCTGAGGAGTTTCAGTGCGGCGCGCCGCAAACCGAGCTGTATATTGCGCCGCGCGGCGGAAAGCCGCAGCTCCATTTGCGGGGACCGGAGTCTACAAGGCTGCTGGACGATCTGATTGCTGCCCAGAAGATGTATCAGCGTATGGCAAAAAACGACCCGGTTTGGAGTAAGCTATGCTGAAACGACACACCCTATGCTATTTGGATGAAGGCGGCATCCGTGCCCTGTGGGCCAATCTGGAATCGGCCTTTCCGGACGTGCAAACCGTCCGGCAGATGCACCACACCTTCCCCCATATCCCAGTGATCGTGCGCAGAGAAAGGGAAACCGGCGCGTCGATTCCGGTGGGGCTCTCGTTTCCGGCTTTTTGCAGGGGGAGCCGCTGCCGCGCAGCGTCCGGCGTGCCGGCGGAGGCCGCGCAGACGCAGTACATTACGCCCGAGCAGATCGTGGAGCTGGGCGTCCAAGGCGGCACGGCGTTCTCAGGCCCGCTGCGGGCAGTGCAGGCGCTTGCGGCGCGGGCACATGTTCGGGTGGGGATATTTGGATCGGCGGCCCTCGCAATTGTAACAGGACTCTCATATGTCCATACAAATTCGGATCTGGATCTGGTCATATACCCGGAGCCCGGGGCGGACATCCCGCTCTTTGCGCATGGGCTGGAGCAGTTTCAGAGAGAGACTCCCTGCATGGTGGATGCGGAGCTATGCTTGGGGGATGGATACTATGGAAAGCTGAAGGAGATTTTGGCGAAACCAAGGTCCATATTGATAAAAGGCGGTCAGACGCCAAAATTAATGTCATACTGCGAAGTGCAGGATCTGCTGCACAAAATGAGTTGAAATAAGAAAAGAGGTATTTGCAATGGAAATTAAAACACGTGTGCCCGGTATGGTTGTGGATGTCAGGGTAAAGCAGGGAGATCAGGTAAAGGTTAAGGACGTGCTGGTGGTTCTGGAAGCGATGAAGATGGAGCAGAGCATTTTGTCGCCGGTGGAGGGTACGGTTGCAGAGCTGAATGTGGAAAAAGGCGACCGTGTACGCAGCGGGGAAGTGCTTGCCGTCATTGAGTAAGGAACGCAAAGCGGGTGGATATCTCGTATACCCACCCGCTTTTCTTAGATAGGGGCGGGGAATATGAAAATGAGTTTGCAGGAACCGCGGAGCAGAGAAACGGCGCAGCCTCATGCACGATTTATAGCAGAAACGGCAGTTCGCAGCTTGTTGTATGAAGTGAGTATTTCTCCAAAGCCGGGCCTGGTAGACCGCTTTGACAGTGGGGCCCACCAGGATATGGATTTCTTTACATATATTGACAGCAGCGTAGCGCTGTTCCAATATTTCCAATCTGCTGCGGAAGAAGGCTGTTCTGCTTCGCAGGATCCAATAGAAACGCTGTTTCCCAGGCTTCAGAAACTGGGACTTTGGGCGGAGCAGCGCATGTATTCCGCTACGAGCGGGATTAACACGCACAAAGGCAGTATTTTTACTTTGGGCTTGCTCTGCGGCAGCTTGGGATACCTGTATGGCGCAGGGGATGAGTTTGACGAGGAAAAGCTGCTGGCGCTCTGCGGCAGAATAGCGGCTCCGGCAATGAAACAGTCGCTGCAGTCGATTCGGCCTGCACATGCGGTGACTGGCGGAGAGAGGCTTTTTGTAAGGACAGGGCAGACGGGAATCCGCGGCGAGGCAGCGGCAGGCTACCCAAGTATAAAAAATTACGGCATTCCAGCGTTGCGGGAAGCCCTTCGGGCGGGACACTCGATCAACGACGCCGGCATTCTCGTATTGCTGGAATTATTATGCCATGTAGAGGACTCCAACGTGTTTTCGCGGGGGGGAGTGAAACACCAAAATGAGCTGGCCGAAAGGGCGCGTATGATTTTAAACAGCGGGCATTTTGACATCCGGGCGGTGGAGGAGCTGAATCAATACTGCATTCAGGAAAATATCAGTCCGGGAGGATGCGCGGATCTTTTGGCTGCTACCCTGTTTTTATATCTGTATTTTGATAAGCGGGCGGAGCATAGGGAAAGTTTATGCGTCTCCATCCCCAAAAGCGCGGAGAGGACCGCTCGGTGATAACGGCCGGAAAATTCCCTTTGTATTTCGGTGCCTTCGATGCTATAATAGGATAAAATCGAAGGACAGAGGGGAGGCCGCCATGCGCATAACAGAGCACAGATTCATCCCGCGAAACCGCAGAGATATTTCCAGCGCGGCATTATCCCGTCCATCAAACTATGCTGCCTGCATAGTTTTCCGGCGGCATTTCTCTTCAGATTGCCTTTGCAATCAGAAGGGAAATGCCGCTTTTCTGTATTTTATGGGCCCTGCGTCAGGGCACGAAGGAGGTGGATCGGGTGAAACGGTCAGAACAGGACGGTGAGCAGCTGCGGGAGAAGCTGCTGGACGACGTGTATGCCGGCGCTTTCGCAGGCGGTGTGCCTGCCATGCTGCTGGAGGAGGAAGAGATCCGAGGGGCAGATGATGAGAAACTGGCGGAGATCGCCGAACGGCATGGGCTGAAGTAGAGCTTATTTTCAAGGATGCGCCCCCCTTTTTGTCCCTGCGGGGGCGGCGTGATCCGATGCACGAAACAAATCGCATCAGGACAAACGACATCATAACAATTGGAGGACAGAGCATATGCGTGTGTATGGAGTCCCCGGAGGCGGAAAGCGGGTCAAGCTCACGGACCGGCTGAGCATCCTGGTCCCCGGCGGTGCGGTCTATGGGAAGAACGATGACGGCAACTACAGCATTACCCAATACAAGTCCGCTCTGTCGGGCTATCGAAACGGCGCCTTTACAGTGGATGACGAGGAGGAGATCCTCTGGCGCATCAGCAATATTCAGCAGAAGGCGGTGGTCAGCTTTTCATCAGAGGACGGGGAGGTGACGCCCCAGGCTGTCCGGGAGGAGATGGGAGAAAAGCTCCTGGCGGTTGCAAAGGGGATGGTGAAGGAGGACGACTCCTCCAAGGAGCCCTATGAACCGGGATCCAGCACAAAGGTGGAGGAGACGGCGGGGGGCTTTGTCCTCCGCGCCGGGATTTCCGTCAATGCCGCCGGCGGGAGCTACCGGATCCTGGCGCTGCCGGACAGGCTGGCGGGGGCGGTGGTGAAACAGGGCTTTCAGCTCTTTGGCGTCACGATGTACTACACCTCTCTGCTGTTTGCGGTGGAGGACTGCCCGGACGCACCGCTGTTTTACGCCTCCCTCAAAGGGCCGGACACGCCCGATTTTTATGAGAAGACCCTGGAGCCGCTGCTGGCGACTGTGGAGCTGGAGGGCACGGGGAAGGCCGCCGGGGCGCAGAAACCCAAAATCAAGCGCAACGCCGCGCCGGTTGTGGAAAGCCTGGACTTTTCCAGGGGGGAGCGGGTGCGGGCGGGGGAGTTCTCCATCCTGGTACCCGGGGGCATGTGCTGGTCCGGGGAGATCACCCCGGAGACCCGGTATCTGACCAGCGTCCCAGCCTCTGTGACCTTTGACGATCCAGACTGGGACGACGTGTCCGCGGTCCGATTCACCCTGCAGACCGGGCAGAAGATCCCCGCCATCCCCGCGCCGCTGGACAGCGCGGAAGGGGAGGAGCAGATCCGCTCCCTGCTGCAGAACATGACCATCTCCCAGCAGGGCGCGGCGGACAGCGGCGTGGGGGAGCTCACCGCCCTCGCCCGGGGGCCGGAATACTATATCTGCTATGAGATGGCCCGGGAGACCGGGATCGACTACCTCTTCCGCTTTTACCTATTCAGCCGCGTTTTTGTTTATACCGGCATGTATATCGGCTGGAAGGCGGGGCTGGAGAATCCCCTGGAGCAGCACCGGCAGATCCTGGAGCAGTGGCTTGGCACCGTGGCCTATGAGGGGGGCGCCGAGGCGGAGGCGGCCCGCTACGGCAGGGCGCAGTTTGGCGAGTATGCCGCCGAGGACGGGAAACTCAACGCGGTACGGATCGCCCAGCTGTTTTCCACAGACGTTTTGTTTTTCAACGAGGACGATTTCAAGGAGAACGGCCTGAAAAACGGCCTGCATATCAATTCCCTGAAACTCTCGGAGCACCCGCTGCTGGCGGAAAAGCGGGATGTGTTTGCAGGGGAGGCTGTCAATCTCCTGCTGGAGCTGGATGCCGTCCCGGCGCTGCGGGTCCCCAAGGGGAAGATCCACAAGCGGCTGCTGCCCCTGCTCTTTAACGACAACGACGAGCCTCTCACCGGCATGACCATGATGAACCTTTTGGCCTACCACATGGTGCACATCCAGGAGGCCGGCGCGGACGACTACGCCGTGATCATTGACCGCAACCTGGTGGCCGGCATTCCGGACGCCTACCGCTATGTGGGGGCGTTCCTCCGCCAGCTGCGGCTGTACAACGGGAAGGACGGGGCGTTCACCATTACATTTGCCAATGCCATGAACTTTGACACGCCCATTCAGGGGGCTCTCAAACCGGTGGACGGCGCGGCCCAGCCCAGGAGCATGTACCGCATCCGGGTGGAGCGAGACGGGAGCGTCCAGGAGTTGGAGGCGGAAGAGGATGCCGGCCAGCCGGAGCATGGGGAGCAGAAATCCATCCAGGAGCTGGAAACTGCCCTGCCGCCGGAATTTACCGCTAAAATGCGCCGGTTTGCCGGCGATGTGGCCGGCCGCCTGGGTCAGCTGTACGGGACGCTGCAAAAGAGCGCCTACGATGATCTGACAAACACAGATGCGGTTTTGGACCGGCTGATGGACCAGGCCATGGACTACGGCCTGTTCTGGGGAATCTTCAACTTCTACAGCATCTTTACCCTGGGGACCAGCGACAGCACCTTTACCTTTGAAAAAAGCGGGGCGGACGGACACACCGACACAGAGCGCCCAGAATACCGCATCGACGAGCCGTACGAGGACTATGCCGAAGGGGACCCGAGTTTCCAGCCGGAGGAGTTTCCCCGGCAGCTGGCGGAGCGGATCCGCGGCATCACAGAGGAGGAGATTTACCGCACCCTTCTGGAGCAGGCGGCGGGATACCTGGAGCAGGGCTACACCCTTGTGGATCAGGAGCGCATCCGCATCGAGAAACAGCAAAAGGAGCTGGAGAAGGTCCCCTTTGACATGGTGGACGCGGTGAAGGTGGCAGGCAGCGCCTTTGTGCTTACAGGGGAGTTTGCCCACTGCGGCAACGACCGGGAGGCCGTCAAGGCCAAAATCCAGGAGAAGGGCGGCCGGGTCACCGGCTCCATCAGCGGCAAGACCAGCTACCTGGTGATCGGCGGCTTGGGCGCCTTCGGAGAGCGGAAACTGGAGCAGGTCCAGGCCCAGCGGGCCAAGGGCAGCGCCATCAAGATCATCCGGGAGGAGGACCTCTTCGCCGCCCTGGAGGGCCGACCCGCCGACAGGCCGGCTGCAAAAGCGCCGGAAAAGCCGAAAAAAAAGCCCGCCTCTCCAAAGGCGGGCCCTGAAGGGAAGGGGGCAGAGACAACAAAAGAGAAGGCCGGACAGCCCCCCTGCGGCAGGCGCGTCTCCCTGATCGGGGATTTGACCATCCTGCTCCCGGAGGGAGGAGACTGCACCCAAGGTGAAGACGGCTCCTGCTTCCTCAGCATCCCCATCACACTGCCGGACGGCTCCACAGACGTGTGGAACATCGCAAATTTCACGGGCATGGGCTCCATACCGGACGCCTTTGACAGCGCGGAAAGCGAGGGCTGGGCGGTGGAGGGCGCCATGGGCGACGTCCTGCAGGGAATCATCAGTCGAATGACAGAGGCGGCACAGCCGGAGGAGGAAGAGACGGCCCGGCTCCAGTTGGACCAGACGGGGGAGAATACCTACCGCGCCAGCATCTCCCTGCCCAGGAGCCTCGCGGGCGGCGAGGTGAAACAGCTGAAACTTGGCGGAGGGAAAGGCGCGGTGGCGGTGGAACAGCAGATCACCGTCAATGGCGCGGACCTTAAGACGGCCCGGCTGTTTGTGGCGGTTGCCGACGGTGCGGATTGTGAGCTGTATATGGGCGTGGTCCTTCTGACGGACGTGGAGGGCGACGCATTTTACCAGGGCGCCCTGGCGCCGCTTTTGGACACATTGGAGATCGTGCATCCCGAGACCCCCGACGCCCGGAAGGAGGCGGGCGCCCAGCTGCTGAATGTTCTCCAGACAGAGCTGGGGAAAGCGGAGGACAGCCGACAGGTCGACTACGACAACGCCTGTCGGGCCATGGAGAAAGCCAAGAGCATCACCGCATTCCGCAAAGCCGCCGAGGCCTTTGGGGCGCTGGAGGGGTACCGGGACAGTGAGGCGCGGAAAGCCCGGTGCCTGGAGCGCACAAAGGAGCTGGAGGAGCAGCGGAGAAAGAAGGCCGAGGAGCAGGAGCGCCTGGAAAGGGAGCAGGCGGCCAAGCGGCAGGCGGACTACGACAGCGCCTGCCAGGCCATGGAGAAGGCCAAAAGCATCACCGCATTCCGCAAAGCCGCCAAGGCCTTTGGGACGCTGGAGGGGTACCGGGACAGCGATGCGCGGAGAGCCCAGTGCCAGGAACAGGTCAGGGTGCTGGAGGAGGAACAGCGGCGGAAGAAGGCCGAGGAGCAGCAGCGCCTGGAGCGGGAGCGGGCAGAGCGGGCGGCGGCGGAGCAGACAGCGCAGCTGGCCCGCCAGCAGGCCCTGCAGGCCCGGAGGAAAAAGCTGCGGCGGAAGGTGCTGGTCATCGCCATCCTGGTTGTGGCTGCCATCGCCGTCCTGCTTGGAGTCAAGTCCTATATAGACAACGCACCCTACCGGGAGCTGGCCGCCAGCATTGACGACGGCACCTTTCACTACAGCCGGTATGAGGGCTCCTATTTCCTCCAATATGACGGCTCCCATAGGGTGATTGCCGAAAAACTCACCGGATTCCACAGAAGGGATGATATCCAGTCCGCCGTACAGCTCATCGGCAGCCTGCCTCCTAACGAGGGGGCCCTCGACTACTACATTGACGGCCGGGGGATCTATATGACAGAGTCCTTCCGCGAGTGGTTCGCGAACCGCGCGGAGGAGGATGGAACGGCAGTGACGGTAACCGGAATCGAACCGGCCGAGGACCGGGATATAAATTTCTACCAGATGGGAGATTTCATCGTCGAGATTATATACGACATTTCCGATGCGAGCGAACCGCGTCTGCAGCAGGCTATTGTCATCGACACGGAAGAGGGAAACCGCATCACGTTGGGCGCTGAACAGTCCTACCGCTATTATGGGGAGCAGTATGGGATTCAGTAGAGCGGTGCGCCGCAGGATCCAGCCGCCGCAGCGGCATCTCCGGGAGATGCCGCTGCGGCGGCGTTTCCTCTCGCGCAAGACAGTGGAAAAGCGGCGGCTCCCGCAGGTCCGGGCGCTGCCGGGCCGTATGCGGAGGAGATCACGCGGACGGCGGTTGGCGAAGGATGCCGAAAAGGATCATCTCCAGCATTTCCCCGGCGGTCTCAAACATGGTGTGCAGATCTCCGGCAGCACAGCTGTCCCGATAGTTTCTCAAAATGCTCTGGAAGAAGTATTCCACGCTCTCCAGATAGCGGACCGCCTTTTGAGGCTCCACCTCCGGCCGCAGGGGCATTTTTTCAACAAGCTGCCGCATAAACCGCCGGTTCACCTCCCGGATCGGCCCGCGCAGGGCCTGGATCTGCTCCGCCAGATGCTTGGGCGGACGGAGCATTGCATCCTCAAAAACGACCTTCTGCCGGGGGTGGAGCTGAAAATAGCTTTCGCGGATCATAAAGAAACTCTTGATGTCCTCCAGAATGTTCTGTCCGGACGGTTCGCCCGCATCCCGTTCCACATGGGCCTTCAGGTCCGCGAAGGTCCGTTCCACGCAGAGCAGGAACAGTTCGTCCTTGTTGGAATAGTAGTGATACATCATGCCCTTGGAGATGCCGTGGTTCCCGCAGATCCGCTCCATGGTCACCTTGTTATAGCCGAGGGTCCCAAATTCCTCCAGCGCGGCCTGGTAGATTTCCTCCTTGCTGCGGTCCTGCCGCTCTTTCTGCGTCATGCCGTCTGTTCTCCTTCCTGCCGATGTCCATCGGCCTGGGCACCTTCCGCCTTGCGCAGCTCGCCGGCCCACTCAAAGCCCTTCTTGGCCATGTAGACCGCAATGACCTCGTTGATGACCGCCGCCGCCGCGATGGTCCCCTGAATAATGGAGGCGCACTCCGGCGCCGGCCCGTCCAGGATGGAGACGGCGATCCCGGTGAACACCAGAGATACGCCGGAGTGGGGCAGCAGCGTGAAACCCAGATACTTTTTCACCGTGTCCGGCGCGTGGGTAACGGCGGCGCCGAAATAGGCGCCGCTGTATTTACCGATAGCCCGGGCGATGATATAGACTGCCGTATAGATGCCGGCGCCGAAAATCAGGTGGTAATCCAGCGGCGCCGCCAGATTCAAAATCGCCACCACCAGGCTGAAACTGATGACAGGATTCATGACCTTCATCATCCCGTCAAGCTGCTCCCTCGTTACCATATTGGCGAAGACCGTGGAGAAGGACATGCCGATCAGCATGAAGTTCAAAACCGGGGTGGACAGCATGCCGTTGATGAGAAAACCAATGCCCGCAGATACCAGCAGCATTACCAGCATGACCGCCAGGGTGCTGTTCCGGTTCTTGGTATGCCGGAGCAGTTTCCCGGTGATGAAACCGGTGACGATTCCGATCAGCACCGGCAGGAACACCAGGAACAGCACCACCGGGACCGGGACGCCTGCGGTGGAGAGGTGGGCGGACACAAACGCCACTACCAGGAAGAAGACCAGTGCCCCCACCAGATCGTCCAGGGCGGCCATGGGGATCAGCGTTTTGGTCACGGGGCCCGATGTCTTGAACTCATTGACCACGGACAGGGACGGAGCCGGGGCGGTGGCCAGGGCGATGCCGCCGAACAGGAAAGCCAGGTAAATGGGGACATCCGTGACCCAGAAGATGATCCCAAATACCAGGCTGACCACCAGGAAGGTCCCCAGGGATTCTGTGATGGTCGTCACCAGGATCTGCTTGCCGGCCCTTTTCATCTGAGACCAGATCAGCTCCGTGCCGATCATCAGGCCGACGGTGCACTCCAGCAGGCTCTCCACCGTGTTGAACCATGGTGCGTCCAGCAGCGAGTCCTCCAGCAGCCCCAGCGCATGGGGTCCCATGACCATGCCGGCGATCAGCCAGCCCAGAATGGCCGGCAATTTCAGCTTGGAAATCAGCTTGCCCGCAATTACAGCAATTGTAATAGCAAGCAGCAGGCGCATAGTATCTGCCAAGATCTGCATACTGTCCATCTCCCAACTCTATTTACAGACGGGCTCGTCTATATATGGATCTTACCATTTATAGACGAGCCCGTCTATATTTATCCTATAAACTTTCTGCGAATTTTTACCAGCAGGCCCGGAGAGCCTGCATGAGCCCAGATTCCCGGCATGCCGCTGCGGCGGGGCTTTACAACGGCCGTCAGGTTTGTCTTGACGAAGGGCCTGGTTTCCTGTATAATCTTGCCGGAGATTAGTTTTAGCTAACCCTCTATGCGGAGAGGTTAGCAAATACTAACCAAAAAGCGCGCTGTGTCTCTTGAGAACCGGCGGCTTGATCCTGCACATTTTCTGATAGGAGGAGCCCTATGATTCAATATTCCATCGCCGTAGAGGGAATGGCCTGTTCCATGTGCGAGGCCCACATCAATGAAACGGTGCGGAAGGCATTCCCGGTGAAAAA
Organism: uncultured Oscillospiraceae bacterium; assembly: GCA_904398675.1. GTDB lineage: Bacteria > Bacillota > Clostridia > Oscillospirales > Oscillospiraceae > CAJFPI01. The sequence continues at coordinate 5,900 of CAJFPI010000147.1, read as the reverse complement.
GGTTGCCTCTTCCCACACAAAGGGACGGACACAGATCTGGAGCGAGAAGGAGCTGGACGAGGATGCGTTTCGCCGGACAATCTCTGCCGCCGGCTATCAGGTCCTGTCCATCCAGTCAGCCCCTTATGAGAAGAGGGGACTGTTCACCTTTCGGAAATAGGGCAATGAGAGACGCTTTTTGTTCCTGGCCGGGCTGGGATTGGACAGCAATGCCTGCGGACGGCGCAGAGGTCTACAGGCTGGACGGCCCGCCGCCGGCGGGCATGCTCCCTATTGCCGGAGAGGATGGCTGCCTGGAGTTTTTGTTCTGCCATAGGGGAGGCCTGCGGCTGGAGCTGTCCTCCGGGCAGCGGCTGGAGCTCTGCGCCGGACAGGCGCTGTGCCTGCCGGGCTGGGCGGGCGGCGGCCGCTGCCGGTTTGACCCGACGCCCTTTCAGGGGGTCCTGGTGCGGGAGGGAACGGGGGCCGCCCTGGCCTCCCTCGCAGCGCTCTGGCCAGGCCTGGGCCGTCAGCGCCCGGAGAGAGGGCACGGCTGCGTGATCATCCGGGATGTGCTTTGGTGCGAAACGCTGTTTGCTGCGCTGGAAAAGCTGCCGGAGGCCCGGCGGGGGAATTACTGCACCATCAAGGTGCTGGAGCTGCTCTATCTGTTTCACGCCGGCGCGGGAACGCACGCCTCCGGTTGCCTTGCCGCCTATCATGATCAGCATCAGCGCCGGACCGTACAGGAGATCCACGACTACATATTGGAGCATCTGGACCGGCGTCTGACCATCCGGCAGCTCTCCCTGCAGTTCCACATCTCAGAGACGCTGCTGAAGACCTGTTTCCGGCAGCTCTATGGCGCTCCGATCCATCAGTATTTTTTGAAACGCCGCATGGCGCGTGCGGCACAGCTGCTGTGCTCCACGGATCAAACGGTTCTGGAAATCGCGTTTGCAGTGGGTTACAGCAGCGTTGGACAATTCGGTATTGCCTTTAAATCCCAATATCATATGCCGCCTGCACAGTTTCGGAGAAATGCAGGAAAAATGTCCATTACCGACTGCTCCGGCCCGAATGGGAGTGAAAGTTCCGGATAGAGGCGCTATAATACCCGCATATTTTGAGATGCCGCTGCCTGGCGGAGGAGGAAGACCTATATGAAACAGCATCGTTTCTGGGCCTGGGGCGCTGTGATCTGCATGGTCATGGCCATCGCCACCGGGTACCGCCGTCGCTGATCGTGAGGTGAATGCAACATGAACTTGTATAGAGGGCTGGCCCTGTTTGCCGGCGGCGCGCTGTTTGGCTCCGCGGGGATCAAGCTGCTGTCCAGCAAGGACGCAAAAAAGGTTTATACGCATACGGCTGCCGCCGTCCTGCGGATGAAGGAATCCGTGATGGAGACGGTTACCTGCGTTCAGGAGAACGCGGCTGATGTCCTGGCTGCTGCAAGGGAGATCAATGAGCAGCGTGCCCGGGAGGACGCGTCATCTGAATCGGAAGGCGCCGCAGAGATGTAACAGAAACAGGAAGGGCCGCCGAAAGGCGGCCCTTTCCTTTCCATGGAGGCAAGTATGAGGTTTCAAATCAAGCATGAGTGCCGGGGAAGGATCCGCATACAGGCGGCGCAGCCCCGGATGACGCTGGAGCAGGCCGATGTGCTGGAAACCTGGCTCCAGTCCCTGCCGGATGTGGAGCAGGTTTCCGTTCATGAACGGACCCGCTGTGCCGTGATTGTGTACCGGGGCAGCCGACATGCGCTTTTGGATGCCCTGCGGCGGTTTTCCTATCAGGAGCAGGCGCTGAACGGGCCCGGGAATATCCGCAGCGGCCGCGCCCTCAAGCGGGCCTATGAGGAAAAGCTGGTGGGCATGGTGGCGTTCAAGGCGGTCCGGTCCTTATTTTTTCCCGCGCCGCTGCGGGCGGCCTGGGCGGCCGCCCGCTCTGTCCCCTATCTGCTCCGCGCGCTCCGGTGCCTGTTCCGCGGAAGGCTCCATGTGGAGGTCCTGGACGGCATTTCCATCGGCCTCTCTCTGGCGCGCCGGGAATTTGAAACGGCCGGCTCGGTGATGTTTCTGCTGGGGCTTGGAGAGCTCCTTGAGGAATGGACCCATAAAAAGTCGGTGGAGGACCTGGCGCGGAGCATGTCCTTGCATATCGAGCGGGTGTGGCGCAAGACAGAGGGGGGCGAGGTGCTGACGCCGATCCATCAGGTGCGGGCCGGGGATCTGGCGGTTGTCCGCGTGGGCGGCGTGATCCCTCTGGACGGCGTCATTGCGGAGGGGGAGGTCATGGTGAACCAGGCGTCCCTTACAGGAGAGCCCATCCCTGTACCCAAGCGGCCCGGCAGCAGCGTTTACGCCGGAACCGTTGTGGAGGAGGGCGAATGTGTTCTGCGGGTGACCCAGCAGTCCGGCGAGGGGCGCTATGACAAAATCGTGGCTATGATCGAGCAGTCTGAAAAGCTGAAGTCCGCGGCGGAGAGCCGCGCCGCCCGCCTGGCTGATAAGCTGGTGCCCTACACTTTGGCGGGCAGCGCCCTGGTCTATCTGCTCACACGGAACGCTGTCCGCGCCCTGTCCGTCCTGATGGTGGATTTTTCCTGCGCCCTCAAGCTGTCCATGCCGCTGGCGGTGCTTTCCGCCATGGGGGAGGCCAGCCGGTTCCATGTCACGGTGAAGGGGGGGAAATACCTGGAGGCCGTGGCGCAGGCAGATACCATCGTTTTTGACAAAACCGGAACCCTGACCCATGCCAGCCCGGTGGTGGCCCGGGTGATCCCCTTCGGCGGGCGAAACAAGGCGGAGATGCTGCGCCTTGCCGCCTGCCTGGAGGAGCATTTCCCGCACTCCATGGCCAATGCTGTGGTGCAGGCCGCCAGGGAGCGGGGGCTTGCCCACGAGGAGATGCATTCCCAGGTGGAGTATCTGGTGGCGCACGGCATTGCCAGCACAGTAAATGGGGAGCGTGTGATTATCGGCAGCGCCCACTTTGTCTTTGAAGACGAGGGCTGCACGGTTCCGCCGGAGGAGCAGGCTACCTTCGAATCGCTGCCCCCGCAGTACAGCCACCTGTATCTGGCTGCAGGCGGCGTCCTGGCCGCCGTTATCTGCATCTCCGATCCCCTGCGGGCGGAGGCTGCGGCTGCGGCTGCGGCGCTGCGCCGCCTTGGGGTGGGCAGGGTCGTCATGCTCACCGGAGACAGTGAACGCACAGCGGCGGCAATCGCCGCGCAGGTAGGAGTGGACGAATACCGTTCAGAGGTGTTGCCGGAGGACAAGGCGCGATTCGTTCAGGCGGAGCGGGCCCGGGGGCATACCGTCATCATGATCGGCGACGGCATTAACGATTCGCCTGCGCTCTCCGCGGCCAATGTGGGCGTTGCTGTCAGCGACGGCGCCGCCATTGCCCGGGAGATCGCGGACATTACCCTGGCTGCCGATGACCTGTTTGAGCTGGTAAGGCTGCGGGACCTTGCGCAGCGCCTCATGGGGCGCATCCGGTCCAATTACCGCTTTGTCATCGTTTTTAACGGCAGCCTGATCGCGCTGGGGGCTCTGGGCGTTTTGCCCCCTGCCGCATCCGCTGTGCTGCATAATCTGTCCACGCTGGGCGTCAGCCTGCGGAGCATGACGAACCTCCTGCCGCCCACAGGAAAGCAGGAATAATAAGATCCCCGGCCCCATAGGGGCCGGGGATCTTTCGCGCTGCCCGGCTGTGCAGGCCGCCGCCGGCACTCACGCCAGCGTCCACTGTGCGCTTTTGCTCTGCAGCTCCACCATCCGGCGGTAGAGGCCGCCCTGCTCCATCAGCTCTGCCGGGGAGCCCTGCTGGGCTATCCGGCCGTTTTCCAGCACCACGATGTGGTCGGCTCCCGCCACGGTGCGCATCCGGTGAGCGATGACCAGCACCGTCTTGCCCGTGAGCAGCCGGGACAGTGCCTCCTGCACCTTTGTCTCGTTCTCCACGTCCAGGCTGGCGGTGGCCTCGTCCAGGAGCACGATGGGCGCGTCCTTCAGCAGCGCCCGGGCGATGGAGATGCGCTGCCGCTCCCCGCCGGAGAGCCGGGCCCCGTTCTCTCCGATGGGGGTGCGGTAGCCCTGGGGCAGCCGCCGGACAAATTCCTCGCAGTTGGCGGCCCGGGCGGCGGCCAGAACCTCTTCATCCGTGGCTCCCCGCTTACCCAGGCGGATGTTCTCCATCACCGTGTCGTCAAAGAGCACCACATCCTGGAACACCATGGAGTAGTCGGTGAGCAGCACCTCCGGGTCCACGGCGGAGATGTCCACGCCGCCCACCCGGATGGAGCCCCCGGTGACGTCCCACAGGCGGGCAGTCAGCCGGGCGCAGGTGCTCTTTCCGGAGCCGGAGGGGCCCACCAGGGCGGTCACCTCCCCCTCCCGGGCGGTGAAGCTCACGTCGTGGAGGACCTCCTTTTGGTCATAGGAGAAGCTCACATGGTCAAACAGAATGTCATGTCCCTGCGGGTTGAATACCTCCGCCCCCTCGGCGATGGGCATTTCGTAGATCTCGCTGATGCGGTCAGCGGACACCTGGGAGAGGAACATCTCCGCAATGAGCGCCAGGCTCTGGTCAAAGGGGGCGTAGACCCGTGTAATGACCAGCAGGAACAGGAACAGCAGCATAAAGTCGATCTGGCCAGAGAGAACCTGGTCTGCCCCCGCCAGGATGGTGGTGGCCACCCCCAGGCGCATGATGACGCTGGCGGCGTTGACAAATAATCCGTTGGTTAGCTCCCCCCGGATGGTGACCTTCTCGTGCTGGTCGATCTTCTCGTTGAGGCCGGCCAGATACCGCTCCTCCTGGTTGGCGGCCCGGATCTCCCGGACGTTCTCCAATGCCTCCTGAATGCCGTCGGAGACCCGGAGGGCCGCCGCCTTGGTGACCTCGGAGCTGCGAGCGGCGATCTTCCTGCTGCCGAACAGCAGGGCAAAGGCCACCGGCACCCCCCACAGGCAGGCAATCGCAAGCCGCCAGTCGTACAAGAGCAGGCACACGGCGATGACGGCCGTGGAGATGTAAGCCCCATACAGATATCCCAGCACGTGGCTCCAGACGTGCTCCATTCGGTTCACGTCCCCCATGATGGTCTCGGTCAGGTCCGCCAGATCCCGCTTGCCGAAGTAGCCCAGAGGCAGCTTCCGCAGCCGCTCCGCCAGAGAGAGCCGGGTGTCCCGGACCTGGTCGTATACCAGGCCGTCGGTGGCCTTGTACTGCTGCAGATGGGTCAGGAAGGAGAGGAGGACAAACAGGGCCGCCAGCACCACCGGCAGCACCGCCCCTGGCAGGGGCGTGCCGTCCGTCAGGGTATTCATAAAGTCCCCCATCAGCAGATACAGGATACCGATGCCGCACATGACCACAAGGTTGACAACGACGGTCCAGAGCGTCCCCTTCTTGGTATTCCGCACCCCCTGGTCTGTCAGGGCGTATTTGCGCTGAAAGTTTTTGCCGAACATTTTCTTCCCCCTCCTTTACTGCCCGCTGGTGATCTTCCACGCCGCCGCCTGGTTGTAGTCCGCCCACATCTTGGCGTACAGTCCGCCCGCAGCCGTCAGTTCCTGGTGGGTTCCCTGCTCCACCACACGCCCCTGGTCCAGGACCAGGATCTTGTCCGCCCCCACCACGGTGGAAAGGCGGTGGGCGATCATGATGACTGTGCGGCCCTTTGTCAGCTGGGCGAATGCCTTCTGGATCAGCGCCTCGTTCTCTGGGTCGGCGAAGGCGGTTGCCTCGTCCAGCACCACGATGGGAGCATCTTTCAGGATGGCCCGGGCCAGAGCGATGCGCTGCTGCTCCCCGCCGGAGAGGTAGGTCCCCTCGGTGCCGATCTGGGTGTCCATGCCCTTTGGCAGCTTTTCCAGACTGTCGCCGCACTGGGCGGCCGTGAGCGC
>CAJFPI010000146.1 GCA_904398675.1 uncultured Oscillospiraceae bacterium | reverse complement strand
GGCCGGATCCCCGCGCCGCTGCAGAGCTTGAAGAATTAGGCGATTTGCGGAGGCGGCTGGCCTGGGACGGCGGAACGGCCGCCCCGGTTCCGGCGGCATGTGCGAGAGGAGACAATATGAGACGGAATATCAAGGTAAAACCGGGGAAGTCCCAATCCGTATTAGGCTTTATTGTTGGCCTGATTTTTGTGGGGATCGGCCTCTTTGTGGTGATCCCCACGTTTGGACCCTTTGGCATTTTCTGGACGCTCATTGCCGTGGCCATTGCTGTGGCCAATGGCGTCAACGCATTTGGCAAAAACGGCGTTGCAAGCCATGAGATCGTGGTGGAGGACGATGGCGGCGAGGAGACGCAGTCCTCCTCTGCCCGGCGGCTGGAGGAGGCGCGGAGCCTCTATGAGCAGGGACTGATCTCCCGGGAGGAGTATGAGGCCAAACGGCAGGAGATTTTAAAGGATTTATAAGACTGCTCCACATAAAACGGGAGGGGATGCTGTTTGGTATCCTCTCCCTTAGCATGTCAAAAAACTCTCCTCAGGCGCAAAGACTGCGCAGCACAGGGGGAGTTCGAGGGGGCAAGGCCCGCCTCGAATGAGATCAAATGCCCCGCAAAGCCTTGCAAAGCAAGGCGTACGGTGAGCGCAGCGAAGACTTTCCTGCGGCACTGCCGTAGGAAAGTAGCGGCATTTTTCAGGCTGTCAAAAAATCGAAGCAGATTTTTTGACAGCCTGAGGGGAGGGGATGCTGTGTGGCATCCCCTCCCGTTTTTCAGCTTTCCATGTGTCTGCCTAAAAAGGCCGCAATGGTTTGAGCCAGCTTGTATTCCGTCTCGCCGGTGGCCTGCTGCCCATCGGTGACAAAGAGCACCAGACCCAGCACGTCCCCCTCGGCGATGATGGGGGCGGCCACAGCGGCGCAGAATTTTTCGCCGGTGTCGGTGACAAAGACGCAGCGCTCTCCGCTCTGCTGCTGATAGATCTTCCGATCCTCCATGATCTGTTCCAGCTCGCTGCTGATTCGCTTGCCCAGGAGCTCCCGCTTGCCGCCGCCGGCCACGGCGATCACTGTATCCCGGTCCGTGACAGCGGCGGGGTATCCAGCGCTCTTGCTCAGCGTCTCACAGAACTGGGCTGCAAAGTCGTCCAAGCCGCCCATCAGGGAGTACTTTTTGAAAATGACTTCGCCGTCGCGGCTCGTATAGATCTCCAGAGGGTCGCCCTCGCGGATCCGCATGGTGCGGCGGATTTCCTTCGGGATCACGATTCGGCCCAGGTCGTCGATGCGGCGTACGATTCCGGTTGCTTTCATCATTCGTTCCTCCTAAATCTCATCGGCAGCACCTTGGCGTGGGTGCCTGGCCGCCGGATGGTTTCGATGACATGGAATAGTATCCGCAGGATTTGGAACGGTATGCAATCCTTAGACTGGTTTTGTCTGGAAAAAGTCGGTTTTAATTGGATAATCGGCCTTTTTCATGTATAATAGGGAGAGATTTGCCGCAGGACGCCCCCCGGGCGCCATTTTGCTGCCCAAACGGCAAGCCGCCCTTTTTCTGTTTACTTTTTGAGGGAAAGGTGGTATAGTAGACACGTTATTATGTTTACCGCGCCCCACATCACATCAAGAAGGAGACCAGTATGAAACGAATCTTACGCGCACCGATGATTACGCTGCTGATCGTCGCCATGCTACTGACCATGGTGCCGGCCTATGCGTCCGACGGGGATTCCGTCGCCTACGGCGAACGGATGACCGGGCGGACCACCACGCTTAACGCGGGTACGACGCTGGACACCGGCACCTATTGGAGCAGCTACTATTCCGGCCAGCGGCATGAGATGTATTTTAACTATTCACCCAACAGCTCGGTGTCGCCGGTGGTTACATATGGCGGCAGCGTTACGGCCCGGCAGACCGCCTCCGCCGCGGCGGCAGAGCTGGAGGCCCAGGGCTATCGGGTGGTGGCCGGAGTCAACGGCGACTTTTTCGACAGCAACGGCGTTCCCACTGGGATCCTGGTCTCTGACGGCTATCTTATCAGCTCCGACGGGGGAAATTACGCCATCGGTTTCAGCGCCGACGGCTCCGCGGTGATCGGCCAGCCGTCCCTGCGCCTCCAGGGCAGCGTGAACGGGCAGAGCGCCACCCTGTCCGGCTTTAACAAGGCCCGCAGCAGCTCCGGCGGGATCTATGCCTACACCTATGATTTTAAATCTACCCATGACATCGGCACAACGGATCCCGGCGTGGACGTGATCCTGGAGGTGATCAGCGAGTCCGAGGCGCTCACCGGTTTTGCCGACGAGACGCCGGAGACCGCTTGCCCCCGGATCGGGGAGACCAGCTACTACCGCGTGGTCTCTGTGGTGGAGAACACCACCGGTACAAAAACGGTGGTGGAGGAGGACCAGCTGGTGCTCTCCGCCAACGCCGCCGCTGCAGAAAGCTATCTCACCTATCTGCGCTCCATGACGGAGGGGGATATCTTCTCCCTCACTGTCACCTCCAGCGATGAGAGCTGGAACGCGGTGACGGAGGCAGTGGGGGCGCTGTATCCCCTGGTGCAGGACGGGGAGATCTGCTCCGGCCTGGATCGGAGCAACGCGCCCCGCACAGCTGTCGGCATCAAGGCCAACGGGGACGTGGTGTTCTACACGGTGGACGGACGGCAGTCTGGCTACTCCATCGGCAGCTCCCAGAGTGTGCTGGCCGAGCGGATGCAGGAGCTGGGGTGCGTGACGGCCATCTGTCTGGACGGCGGCGGCTCCACCACAACGATGGTCACTATGCCTGACAGTACAGATGTGGAGCGGCTTAACAGCCCCTCGGACGGGAGTGAGCGCCGGGTGACAAACCATATTTTCCTGGTGGCCTCCAGCCAGTCCACCGGCCAGCCCGGCTCCCTCTACCTCAGTGCGGAGAGCGAGTATGTCCTCAGCGGCTCCACTGTGGAGCTCGCCGCCACTATGGTGGATACCAACTATATTCCTATGACAACGGAGACAGTGGAGCTGTCCGCCACCAGCGGCACCATTCAGGGGACGGCCTATACCGCCCCGGAGACGGGCGGCAACGTCACCATCACTGCACAGAGCGGCAGTGCGGAGGGCTACCTCACGCTGACGGTGGTGGATCAGCCGGATTCCATCAGCGTCTATCAGGACAGCAGCCAGGTGACCAGCCTTACCGTGGATCCCGGTGAGCAGATCGATCTCACCGCCCAGGCGGTCTACCGCCGCCTGACCATCCCCGGGTCCGACAATGCCTTCACCTGGAGCATCTCCGGAGACATTGGAACCATCGATGAAAACGGCCTCTTTACCGCCGCGGACTTCCCGGGCAGCGGCACCATCACTGTCACCAAGGGCCGCAGCACCGTGTCCATCCCGGTGACGATCACCACCCGCTCCCTGGAGACGCTGGAGGACTTTGAGGGCAGCGTGAGCGGCTACACCGGCTACCAGGTGACAGTTTCCAAAGCCACCGGGCAGAACGTCCGCTTTGGCAGCGGGGCGCTGCAGGTGGACTACCAGATCTCCGGCGAGAGCGCCGGGCTGTCCCTGGACATGGATATGGACAGCGGCTTTGACCGCCTCACCTTCTGGGTCTACGGCGACAACAGCGGCAACACCCTGTACCTCTATGACGGGACCGGGGTCACCACGCCCCTTGTGACGCTGAACTTCACCGGCTGGCAGCAGGTGTCTGTGGCGCTGCCGGAGAGCGCCCAGCAGCTGAGCGCGCTGCTGATCTCCGGCAATACCGCCGGCGGCACCATCTACCTGGATCAGTTTATCGCCTCCTACGGCGATGTGGTGGATAACACCGCTCCGGTGATTGCCGGCAGCCTCAGCAGCACGACCCTTACCGCCACCGCCACTGACGCGGTGGACGGCACGCTGGGGGCGGAGAGCCTGACGCTGACCTGTGACGGCAGCAGCGTCAACTTTACGGTGAATACCGCGGGAGCTGTGACGGCGGATCTCAGCGACTACCTCGCCGACGGCGCGGCCCACCGGGTGTCCCTGACGGCCAGAGACGCCAGCGGCAACCTCAGCCGCATGAGCTGGGACGTGGCCGCCACGGCCCAGAGTGAGACGCCCTTTGCCGATCTTACCACAGCAAGCGGCTCCAGCCACTGGGCAGCCTCCTTCTTCACCTACCTCTACCAGGAGGGCGTGATCACCGGCATTACAGACAACGGCGTCACCTATGCCCGGCCGGACCGGCAGATGACCCGGGCGGAGTTTGCCGTGATGCTGATGCGCTGGATGGGCCTTGATGAAGAGGACTACGCCGACGTGCAGCTGCCCTTTGCCGACGCCGATGAGATCGCATCCTGGGCGCTGCCGGCCGCCAAGGCCATGTACGCCCTGGGGATCATGACCGGCAACGGCGGGGCTGACGGCACCGTGACCTTCGACGCCGCCTCCACCATCACCCGCGCCCAGGCCGTGACCATGCTGGGCCGCATCCAGGAGAAGGGCTACGCCTCGGCGGATCTCTCTTCCTTCCCGGACAGCGCGGACGTCCCCAGCTGGGCGGAGAGCTACATGGAGACCATGTATGCCCAGGGGATCCTGGCCGGCAGCGACGGGCGGCTGAACCCCAACGGGGCCATGACCCGGGGCCAGGCCTGCAAGATCCTCTAT
>CAJFPI010000145.1 GCA_904398675.1 uncultured Oscillospiraceae bacterium | reverse complement strand
GGCACGCGGCCGTTTTGCTATGCTTTTGCACAGCAAAAAATGCCCTGCAAGGAGCTGCGATATGAAACGACTGCGTTATGACCTGATCCTCATTATCGCGCTGCTGATCGTATCAGCCGGCGCATGGCTGATGCTGCGCCCGCAGGAAGAGGGCGGCACGGTGGTGGTCACGGTGGACGGGACGGAGACAGGGCGCTATGCCCTCGATGAGGACCGCACGGTCCGGATCGAAAGCAGCGGCGGCTACAACCTGCTCACCATCCAAAATGGTACGGCAGCCGTAACAGAGGCTGACTGCGGAGACCACACCTGTATCCGCACCGGTGAAATCCACCTGGACGGCCAGTCCATCATCTGCCTTCCCCACAAGGTGGTCATCACGGTAGAGGGCGGCCGACAGGACGAGGTGGATCTCTCCACCAATTAAAGGGGGGCTTACGGCAATGGAGACAAAACGGATCGCACGCCTGGGGCTGCTGACGGCCCTGGCACTGGTGCTCTCCTGGGTGGAAAGCCTGATCCCCCTGTCCGTCAGCGTTCCCGGCGTCAAGATGGGCCTCCCCAATATTGTAGTCGTATTCGCCCTCTACCGCCTGGGACCCCGGGAGGCCTGGCTGCTGTCCCTTCTGCGGGTAGTCCTGGTGTCCGCCACCTTTGGAAATGCCTTCAGTTTTTGGTACAGCCTGGCCGGCGCCGTCCTCAGCCTTCTGGGGATGACGACTCTGCGCGCCTGGGGGCGGCTCTCCCCTCTCGGCGTCAGCGTGGCAGGCGGCGTGCTCCACAACCTGGGGCAGATTCTGGTGGCCGCGCTGGTGCTGGACTCCGGCGCTGTGCTGTCCTGGTTCCCTCTGCTCCTCCTCTCCGGCACCATCGCCGGCATCTGCGTGGGCGCGGCTGGCGCCATCGTTGTAAGGCGGATCCGCTTGTAGGCTGCCCAGGCAAAATTTCCATGACTTTTCCCCAAAATCCTCTTGACTTTTTGAGAAAATTCCTGTACTATAATTCCTGCTTGTAAAGTTATTTGCCTTTACGACAGGAGGGATCCCCGTGAAAAACCAGACCTATCGGATGACCATGCTTTTTGATTTTTACGGCGAGCTCCTCACCGAGCGGCAGAAGGAATTTTTTGACCTCTATTATAATGAGGACCTCTCCCTTTCTGAGATCGCCGAGAACAACGGCATTTCCCGGCAGGGGGTGCGGGACGTGATTGTCCGCGCCGAGGGGATCATGCAGGAGGTGGAGGACAAGACCGGGCTGATCCGCCGCTTTCTCGCCATGCAGGGCCATCTGGACCAGATCCTGGAGGCCGCCGGCGAGATCAAAACCATCAACTACCGGCAGTATGAAGACCCCACCATTGACGCCTGCCTCAGCCGGATCGGCGACGCTGTGGCGGCGCTCAGGGAATAAGGAGATACACAGCTATGGCGTTTGAGGGCCTTTCTGAAAAACTCAATTCCGTTTTCCGCCGCATGCGGGGCAAGGGGCGGCTGACAGAGGCCGATGTGCGGGAGTCCATGCGGGAGGTCCGCCTGGCCCTGCTGGAGGCCGACGTCAGCTACAAGGTGGTCAAGGACTTTGTGGCCTCCGTCACCGAGCGGGCTGTAGGCAGCGACGTTCTGGAGAGCCTGACCCCCGCCCAGCAGATCATCAAGATCGTCAACGAGGAGCTGACCGCCCTGATGGGCGGCGCCAGCGCCAAGCTGGCCTTTGCCTCCAGCGGCCCCACCGTCATTATGATGGTGGGCCTCCAGGGCGCGGGCAAAACCACCAACGGGGCAAAGCTGGCGGGTTATCTCAAGCGCCGGCTGGGCCGCCGTCCGCTGCTGGTGGCCTGCGACGTGTACCGCCCCGCCGCCATCACCCAGCTGCAGGTGGTGGGCGAACAGCTGGACATCCCCGTTTTCTCCATGGGGCAGATCAACCCCGTTCAGATCGCCCAGCACGCGCTTTCCCATGCCAGGGACCACGGCTATGACACCGTCCTCCTGGATACCGCCGGGCGGCTGCATATCGATGAGCAGCTCATGGACGAGCTGAAGAACATCAAGTCCGCCGTCCACCCCAATGAAATTCTGCTTGTGGTGGACGCCATGACCGGCCAGGACGCCGTCAACGCTGCCACTGCCTTTGACGAGGCTCTGGGCATCGACGGCGTGGTGCTCACCAAGCTGGACGGCGATGCCCGGGGCGGCGCGGCCCTCTCCATCCGGGCGGCCACCGGCAAGCCCATCAAGTTTGTGGGCACCGGCGAAAAGCTGGACATGATCGAGCAGTTCCATCCGGACCGGATGGCCTCCCGCATCCTGGGGATGGGCGACATGCTCTCCCTGATTGAGAAGGCGGAGCAGAGCTTTGACGAGAAAAAGGCGGCAAAGCTGGAGGAAAAGCTGCGGAAAAACCGGTTCACACTCTCCGACTATCTGGAGCAGATGCAGCAGCTGCGGAATATGGGCGATCTCAGCCAGATCGCCGGCATGATGCCCGGGCAGCTGGGCAGGCAGATGCAAAACGCCCAGGTGGACGAAAAACTTCTTAATCGCACAGAGGCCATCATCCTCTCCATGACGCCGAAGGAGCGGGAAAACCCCGGCATCCTCAACGCCAGCCGCAAGCGGCGCATCGCTGCGGGCTGCGGGCTGGAGGTGGTGGACGTCAACCGCCTGCTCAAGCAGTTTGAAATGATGCAGCAGCTCACAAAGCAGCTGTCCAAGGGCAAGCTGCCCCGGGGGCTGGCGGGGCTCGGCGGCGGTTTCAACGGCGGCGGAATGAGCCGGATGCACGGCTTTGGCCGCAAGAAACGCCTGAAGTAATTTCTGTCAATAAGTGCCTATGCATTTATGAATCATCCATTCTATCATTTTACATTTGGAGGAACAAGACAATGGTAAAGATCAGACTGCGCCGCATGGGCGCCAAGAAAGCTCCCTTCTATCGCGTTGTGGTGGCCGACAGCCGTTTCCCCCGGGACGGCCGTTTTATCGAGGAGCTGGGGACCTATAACCCCTGTGTCTCCCCCGCTGAGATCAAAATTGACGCCGACCGCGCCAAGGAGTGGATCAAGAGCGGCGCTCAGCCCACCGACACGGTCCGCGCTCTGCTGAAAAAGGTAGAAGTGCTCTAATGGATCCGTTGGAGGGCGCTGGTATGAAGGATTTGTTGCTCTACATCGCCCAAAATCTGGTAGACAATCCAGACGCGGTCTCCGTCACCGAGATTGATCGGGATGGGGAAGTGACGCTGGAGCTCCGCGTGGCGCCGGAGGATATGGGAAAGGTGATCGGCCGTCAGGGCCGCATCGCCAAGGAGATCCGCACCCTGATCCGTTCCTACGCACAGCGCACCGGCCAGAAGGTCACGGTCGATATTGTAGACTAAAAAATGTCCCTGCTGACAAAGTCAGCAGGGACATTTTTATTGATGCTCCGCCGGAGCCGGGAGATGGCTCTGCCCCGGCTATGCGATCGCCTTTCGCTGGATGTTCCTTACCAGGAGGCAGGACCAGAAATAAGTGAGAAGGCCACGTGCCACGGCGCCCAGGGTAACGCCCAGCCACAAGCCGTACAGCCCCAGCGGCGTCAGGGACATGGCATAGGCCAGGCCCACACGGGCCAGATTGCAGAGGATGCTGGTCAAAGACGAGGGAAGTGTGTTGCCGCTGCCCTGGAACGTTCCGGAGCCCACCCCCTCCAGCATGGCGGGGATCTGGCAGATGGCCAGGATCTTCAAATAGTCGGCCCCCAGGGGCGCCACCGCCGCATTGGGGAGCAGGAAATAGAAAATCTGCTGCCCGGCAAAGACCATCAACAGTGTCACAATGGCGCCCCAGGCCAGCATGACAAAGGTGGAGCTGCGGTGCCCCCTGGCGATACGCTCCGCCTGCCCCGCCCCATAGTTCTGCCCTACGAATGCTGTCATGGCGCTGGAAAAAGCCTTGGCCATCAGCCAGGAGAGGGACTCGATCTGGTTGCCCACCTTGAACACTGAAATGGCCTGGACGCTGTAGGCCGAGATGAATCGGGAGATGATCATGGAGAGAGAGGAGAAGAACATGGTCTCCAGGCAGACCGGGAGGCTCCAGCGGACGATCTGCCGCACCTTCCGCCAGTCAACAGTAAATCCCCGCAGGCTGTAGCTGCCCAGTGGCCTTGTCCGGGGCAGGCAGAGGGCGGCCAGAGAGAGGAGGGCGACCAGGATCTGGGCGGCGATGGTGGCGATGGCCGCACCGGCCACCCCCATGTCCGCATACAAAATCAGCACAGGGTCCAGCACCATGTTGCCCACAAGGCCCGCCGCATTGATGACGAAGGGCGTCCGTGAGTTTCCCGCAGCATGGAACGTGCCGGAAACTACGCTTGTGATATAGGTAAAGGGAATGCCCAGGGCAACGATGGAGAGGTATGTCACAGCGGCATCTACCACATGCTGCTCCTGGATCTGAAAGAAACCGATCAGCGGCTGACGGAAGAGCAAATAGAGGACGGATGTCAACACCCCCAGGCAAGCCGCCATGAAAAGGGCATGCTGGGAGTAGCGCCGCGCCTCCTCCTGATCGCCCCTGCCCAGGGCGTGGGAGCCGCCGATGTTGGCGCCCAGGTTCCCAATCATCATCAGCCCATTGGCAAACCACAGGAACATGCCGGCCGTCCCAGAGGCGGCCACCATATCCGCTCCAAGGCTGCTGCCTTCTCCGCCATAGCGCCCCAGCCAGAAAAGATCTGTCAGGTTATAGAGCATCTGCATCAGCTGCGTGCCGATGATCGGCACGGCGATGGTAACAAGGCACTTTAAGATGCTCCCCTTCGTCAGGTCCTGGCGGTTTCCCATGCCGATCTCCCCCTCAAGCGCCAAAAACTGGCAGCAGTATTCTTCGCTTAAGAGCATTGTAACAGGTTGGTTTTGGAAAAAACACCCCTCTTTTTTCTCATGGATAATATT
This sequence comes from uncultured Oscillospiraceae bacterium, assembly GCA_904398675.1. Lineage (GTDB taxonomy): Bacteria > Bacillota > Clostridia > Oscillospirales > Oscillospiraceae > CAJFPI01. The sequence continues at coordinate 3,705 of CAJFPI010000145.1, read as the reverse complement.
CTGTTCCGGCAGGAGGAACGGGCGTCTCCGCCTTAGCGGAAACGCCCGTTCCTCCTCTTTTCCCGATGGCAGGCACCGGCATTACATCCTGCCGCCCTCTGCTTTATCACGTTTCCCCGCTGCAGCCGCCTCAACGCAGGGGAAGGACAGCACCACAATGGTCCCCCGGCCCACCACGCTCTGCAGCGTTACATCCGCTCCATGGAGCTGGGCGCCGTGTTTCACGATGGAGAGGCCCAGCCCGGTTCCTCCGATCTCCTTGGAGTGACTCTTGTCCACCCGGTAGAACCGCTCAAACACCCGGCTCTGGTGGGCCGGCGGGATGCCGATGCCGGTATCCCGCACCTCCAGGCGAATCTTGTCGCCAGGCGTGATGGTCACGGTCACCTTCCCGTTGTCCTTGTTATATTTAATGGCGTTGTCGCAGAGATTGTAGATCATCTCATCCAGCACCGGGCGGACCGCCCGCACAGCGGCGTGCTTTCCCCGCAGAGACAGGCGGATCCCCCGCTTGGCTGCAGCCGGCTCAAGCCGGTGCAGCGTCTCCTGGGCCATATCCCACAGCTCCACGTTCTCCCAGTCGCCGCTGTTGCGCCCTTCATCCAGGGCAGACAGGCGCAGGATGTCATTGACCAGCACGATCAGCCGCTGTGCCTCGTCATAGATGGTGGAGGAAAAGTCCGCCACGTCCTCCGGCGGCAGCGTCCCCTCCCGCATCAGCTCGGCAAAGCCGGAGATAGAGGTCAGGGGCGTCTTCAGCTCATGGGAGACATTTGCCGTAAACTCCCGGCGCAGCTGCTCCCGCTCCGTCTCCTCCGTCACATCCAAAATCACAATCACGCCGCCGATGACCCGTCCCTGCCCCATGACAGGGTTGGCCATCACCTGGCAGATCCGCCCTGCGCATTCTATGCTGCACTTGCCGTGGCCTCCTTTGAGCACCTCTCCAATCAGGCTGCAAAAATCCGCCGTATGGTTGAGCTGGAGCACATTTCCCTCCGCCGGCACCGCCGGCACATCCAAAAGGCGGAGAGCCGCTCCGTTGTAAGTCAGGAGTTTCGCCTCCTCGTCCATCACAAGAAGGCCCTCCCGCATGTTGTCGGTAATCAGCCGGAACTCCTCCTGCTGCTGCTTGGCCCGCTGCAGCTGCTCGGCGATGGTCTCCCGCTGATGGGCAAGCCGGCTGAGCAGAGGCGTCAGCTCATCATATCCGGCGGTATCTGCCAGATGCTCCAGATCCAGCTCATTGAGAGGACGGACGATCCCTCTGGCCAGCCGCCGCGCCAGCACGGCGGACAGCGCCAGCACCAGCGCCACACACAGCACCAGCGGTCCCAGGACGCTTGCCAGGAGGGTGAACACTGTAAAATCAGAAACAGCCAGACGCAGAACGGATCCATCGTCCAGCCGCAGCGCATAATACAATGTCTTTTCCAGCAGCGTCGCAGAATAGCGCTTGCTGAGTCCCCAGCCACCTTCCAATGCCTCCTGCACCTCATCCCGGTCAAGGTGGTTTTCCATGTCAGCGGCGTCGGCCCTGCTGTCATAGAGCACCTGCCCGTCCGGCGCGATCAGGGTGACCCGGCGGCTGCCCATATCAAGGGCCGCAAGCCCTTCTGCCCCCTTCTCCTCCGCCGTCTGTGCCAGGATCCGGGCGTCGTCTGCCAGTTCCTCGACAGTCTGCTGCTCGAAATAGTGGTAGAGCACCACCACCATCATCGCGCTGCACAGGAGCACTGCCAGCACCGCAACCAAACAGTTGGCACGGAAGATCTTCCTATACATCTTCCTCGCCGCCTCCCAGCTTATAGCCCACGCCCTTGACTGTCTCGATATACCGCCCTGCGCTCCCCAGCTTTTGCCGCAGCTTACGGATATGGACGTCCACTGTCCGCGTCTCCCCGTCGAAGGTGTAGCCCCAGATCTGCTCCAGCAGCGCATCCCTTGTCAGCACATTGCCGTTGCTTTTCAGCAGGAGCGCCAGCAGCTCATATTCCTTATAGGTCAGTGCCACCGCCTCGCCGCCCACCGTCACCGTATGCTTGGCCGGGCAGAGGACGATCTCTCCCCAGGTAAAGGTGTCCGGCTCCTTGGCGTCCTCCGTCCGGCGGAGCACCGCCCGGATGCGGCTCATCAGCTCCAGCATGCCAAAGGGTTTTGCCACATAGTCGTCCGCCCCCAGATCCAACCCCATCACCTTGTCATACTCGCTGCCCTTGGCCGTCAGCATAATAACGGGGATCCTGGCAGTGGCGGCGGAGGCGCGGACGCGTTTCAAGATGGACAGCCCATCCTCCCCCGGCAGCATGATGTCCAGCAAAATCAGCTGCGGATGCTGCCGCTCCATGGCAGTCCAGAAGGGGGCGGCCATGGCAAAGCCCATAACCTCATACCCCTCCTTCCGCAGGGCGTAATCCACCAGCTTTCGGATATTGTTATCATCTTCCACTACATAAATCATCATAGTTTTCCCTCCCGCAGCCGGCCTTCCCTGCCGGCAATGGAAACAGGCGGCCTTTCGCGCAAATACCGCTCCGTTTAAAAATACCGTATCCCCTTTGTAACGATTTTTCAGGGGTTTCACATACTGTTGCGCCGTTTTCATTATAATGAACCGCCATGTAATTTGCAACGTCTCGTCATGTTAAATCCCTGTAAAAGGAAGGGGGCGCAGTTCTGCGCCCCCTTCCCTATTCACGGCTCACACCATTCACAGCTTTGACAGCTCCTCCCGCAGCTCCCGCCGCAGGGCAAGCACCTGGGTTACATGGTAATTTGTCACAATATCCGCGATATTCGTCTTTTCCGCCGCCGCCGTGTCAGCGATCGGCACGCCGCAGATCTCCAGGCGCTCCCGGTTCAGCGGCGTCAAATGACCGACTCGTTCCATCATGGCAAGGGCCTCCAGCTCCGTAATCAGCGCCCTGGCCTTCTCGTCACAGGTGTGGAGACGGTTCAAAGCGGACTTATGCCGTTTTCTGTGATGCAGCCACTTCTGCCCGCTCATAATGGTCAGCTGTTTTTCAATGCCAGCCACCTTCGCCGCCATTTTGTCCGGATTCGGCAGGCTTTCGTCCCCGTCGAAGAGGTCGGCCAGGAAGTGCAGAAGGTCCCTGTCCAGCCCCTCAATGGTATCCCGCACCTGGCGGCTGGAGTCGTAGGGGAAGAAAAGGACGTTGATGACAAGCCCTACCACAAGGCCGATCAGCGTGTCCCAGAGGCGGGCGGCTGCATACTCCAAGGGGACAATGTCAGGGTTCGTCAAAATGGTGGCGATAATGATGCAGGGCAGCACCGGAGAGATGGTCAGGTGCAGAAGGTTATAAACCGTCGTCACTACAATAAAGCCGATGGCCACGGAGAAATAGCTGTCAATGGGCACATACAGCATCAAGATGCCGAAAGCCGCGCCGAAGAGCACGCCGCAGATCTGGGCAAAGCAGGACTTCAGCGACGCCTTCAGCGTCACATCCATAGCGGAGGCGGCGCCGATCAAGGCAAAGATCACCTTAGAGGTGGACGCGCCATAATACTCCACAATGGACAGAGCAATCAGGATGGCCAGAGCTGTCTTCAGCGTTCGAAGTCCCACCGGAAAGCGGCCTCGCTGCATACCCTCACCTCCTATTACAATATATTTACGGTTCAAGGCACGGCAGCCAGCCGTGTTTTTTTCCGCATCGTTGCCAAAGCTGTTAGAATGAG
>CAJFPI010000144.1 GCA_904398675.1 uncultured Oscillospiraceae bacterium | reverse complement strand
TCGTGGTGCTGGAGGAGATCGGCCGGGCGAAAACGATTCCTCTGGATATGGACGGCCTCCGGGCCTTTGTGGAGGCGGCGCTGTGAATGTGACGATGATACCTGCCAAGTTCTGCGGGACTATTACCCCGCCGCCCTCCGCAGAGGGCATGTCCGGCGGTTTCGCCGGAGGCGGGAGCCGGGCCGCCGTTTTCCGGCTTTTGGAGAGAGGAGGGCTGCTGTGAACATCACGATTACGCCGACGAAACTGCGGGGGAGGATCACCCCGCCGCCCTCCAAAAGCCAGGCCCACCGGCTGCTGATCGCCGCCGCCCTCACGGACAGGGGCGTCAGCACCATCCGGGGCCTCGCGGACTCCCAGGACATTGCGGCCACCCGCCGGTGTCTCGCCGCCCTGGGGGCCCGGATCGACGAGCCGGAACCCGGCACGGTCCGGGTCCGGGGCCTGGGCAGCGGCATCGTGGAGGCGGGTCCTGCCCCCATTCTGGACTGCGGGGAGAGCGGCTCCACCCTGCGCTTTCTCATCCCCGTGGCCCTGCTGGCGGGCGGCGAGGCTGCCTTCATCGGCCACGGCCGGCTGATGGAGCGGCCCCTGAAGCCCTATGAGGATCTGTTCCGGGAGAAGGGCGTCGCCTGGAAACTGGAGGATGGTGTCCTCCATGTAAACGGCGGCCGGGGATACGACGCCCTGGCCCTGGACCCGGGGGAATACCGCCTGCCCGGCAATGTGTCCAGCCAGTTTTTCACCGGCCTGCTGTTCGTCCTCCCCCTGCTGGATGGGGACTCCACGCTGGTGTCCACCACGCCCCTGGAGAGCGTGGGCTATATCAATATGACCCGTGAGGCCATGTCCGCCGCCGGGGTTACCAGCCGGTGGGCGGGCCAAAATACCCTCCTTGTCCCTGGAAATCAGACCTATCAGCCCTTTGAAACCGCGGTGGAGGCGGACTGGTCCCAGGCCGCCTTCTGGTACGCCGCAGAAGGCGTCGGAAACGCTGTGACGGTGACGGGAATGAATAACCAGTCCCTCCAGGGGGACAGGGTGATCCTGGACTGGGGCCGGATGCTCCGAAACGAGCCCCTGGACGGCGGCGTGACGGTCCCCATCCTGGGGAAGGCCACAGGGACAGAGACTGCGAAACCCAAGGGCCGGGCCGGACGGTACGCCGTGAGCCTCGGTGTGTCCCACGCCCCGGACCTGGTGCCGCCCCTGGCGGCCTGGGGGGCGCTGACGCCGGGCTGTGACCTGTATCTTAAAAACGCCGGGCGGCTGCGGCTGAAGGAGAGCGACCGGCTCGCTGCCGTGACGGAGGTCCTGAACGCATTGGGGGCCGACGTCACCGAGGAGGCGGACCGCCTCATCATCCGGGGGCGGGAAACCCTCCCCGGCGGCGTGACGGTGGACAGCCACAACGACCACCGCATCGCCATGATGGCTGCCATCGCCGCCACGGGGTGCGAGAAACCGGTGACCATCCTGGGGGCGGAGTGCGTTAACAAATCCTACCCCACATTTTGGGAGGAATATAAACGATTGGGAGGAGAGATCCATGTCCTCGGCATACGGTGAGCGCATCAAAATTTCCATTTTCGGCCAGTCCCACGCCCCAGCCATCGGTGTGGTTATCGACGGCCTTCCCGCCGGAGAGACCATCGATTCAGACCGGCTCCAGGCCTTTCTGGACCGGCGGCGGCCGGGACAGGGGCTCCACACCACAGCGCGGAAGGAGGGGGATGTGCCCCGGTTTCTTTCCGGCCTTGTGGAGGGGCGCACCTGCGGCGCGCCGCTGTGCGCGGTGATCGAGAACACGGACACCCGCTCCAGGGATTACGACAATGTGCTGGACGTCCCCCGGCCGGGCCACGCCGACTACACCGCCTGGGTGAAGTGGCGGGGACACAACGACGTCCGGGGCGGCGGACACTTCTCCGGCCGACTCACCGCCCCCCTCTGCATCGCCGGGGGGATCCTCCTCCAGCTCTATGAGCGGCGGGGGATCGCCGTGGGCGCCCACATTGCCGCCATTGCGGATGTAAAGGACCGCCCCTTCCCGCCGGTGGAAATCACAGCGGAGACGCTGCAGGCCGTGCGGGAGCGGAAACCCCTGGCGGTGATGGACGAGGAGGCGGGACAGCGGATGCTGGCCGCCATCTATGACGCCTCCGCCCAGGGAGACAGCGTGGGCGGCGTGGTGGAGTGCTGTGTGCTGGGCCTCCCCGCCGGGCTGGGGGACCCCATGTTTGACGGCCTGGAAAACCGCATCGCCCGGGCGGCCTTCGGTATCCCGGCGGTGAAAGGGATCGAGTTCGGCGCAGGCTTTGGCGCCGCCGCTCTCCGCGGCTCGGAGAACAACGACGCCTTCTGCATTCGAAACGGTCAGGTGGCCACCGAAACCAACCGCCACGGCGGCATCCTGGGCGGCATCTCCACGGGGATGCCCCTCCTGTTCCGCTGTGCCTTCAAGCCCACCCCCTCTATCATCAGGGAGCAGCGCTCCGTGCGCCTGTCCGTCATGGAGGAGACAGACCTTGTGATCCGCGGGCGGCATGACCCCTGTGTGGTCACCCGGGCGGTTCCCTGTGTGGAGGCGGCGGCGGCCATCGCCCTGGCGGATGTGCTGCTGTAGCGGCGGAAGAAAAGAGGCCGTTCACACAGCAGGCCAAAGGAAAAAGGAGGGGGAATGCAGGCCATGGGCCAGCCAAAATGGGACAACTACGCCACTGCGGCGGAAAAGGCCCGGGAATTGTTCCTGGGCTATGACCAGGAGAAAATCATCACCAAGCTGGGACTTTCGGCAGACGGGGACTACCTCTATCTCCGTTTCCTGGATCTGGACTACCGCATCCACCGTCGGACCGGCCTGGTGGAAAAGCGGGAGGGGGAGGGACCCTATGTGGACGGCGGCAGCTTTGACGAGGTGATGACCCTCTTCGACGTGCTGTGCTGGTCCAGAGAGGACGCCAGCCTCTCCGGGGAGTGGGTCACCCTCTCGGCCCTGGGCGGCGGCGTCCACGGCGGAGCGCTCGCCGGCAGCATGTACCGGGAGGAGATCGCAAAGATCGCTCGCTGGGAGGGGCTGCTCTCGCCGGTGCTGGAGGGCCTGGGCGGCAGGCGGATGGAGAAGGGGGAGCCGGGATATGTGATTCCGGTGTTCGACTTCCTGCCGGTGTACGTTCAGTACTGGCGGGGGGACGAGGAGTTCCCGCCCCAGCTGAACCTTTTGTGGGACGCCAACACCACAGAATTTCTGCACTACGAGACGGTATATTATTTGACCCAATTCCTCCTCCGGCGGCTGGCAGTGCTGCTGGAGCGGGAAAATGGAGCACAACAATAAGCGGGCGGCGGAGGAAACCGCCCGGAAAGGGAAAGGAAGCATATCATGGATCTGGAATCTTTGCGCCGGGAAATCGACGGAGTAGACACCCAGCTGACGGACCTCTTTGTCCGGCGGATGCGGCTGTGCGGCGATGTGGCCAGGTATAAGAAGGAGCACAACATGACCGTTCTGAACCAGGGGCGGGAACGGGAGATCCTCTCCCGGATCTCGGCCCAGGCAGGCGACGAGCTGGACGGATACGCCCGGATCCTCTTCGCCACGCTCTTTGATCTCAGCCGCTCCTATCAGGAGATGCTGACCACAGAGGGATCCCATGTGGCGGAAGAGGTAGCGGCCTCTCTGAAAAACACCCCCCAGCTCTTCCCCAAGGAGGCCGTGGTGGCCTGCCAGGGCGTGGAGGGCGGCTATACCCAGCAGGCCTGCGACAAGGTATTCTCCTTTGCGGACATCATGTATTTCCGCACCTGGGAGGGGGTGTTCTCCGCGGTGCAGAAGGGGATGTGCCGCTACGGCATCCTGCCGATCGAAAACAGCTCCCACGGCAGCGTCAACGGCGTCTACGACCTGATGCGCTCCTTTGACTTCCACATTGTCCGCAGCGTCAAGCTCCATGTGAGCCACAGCTTCCTGGCAAATCCCGGCGCCAGCCTCAAGGACATCAAGGAGATCTACTCCCACGAGCAGGCCATCGGCCAGTGCAGCGCCTTTCTCAAGACAATGCCCAACGCGGAGCTCCACATCTGCGAGAACACCGCCATGGCGGCAAAGCTGGTGGCGGAGAGCGGCCGGACGGATGTGGCCGCCATCTCCAGCGCCGTCTGCGCCGGGATCTACGGCCTGCAGGTCCTCCAGGAGAAGATCCACGACACGGACAACAACTACACCCGTTTCATCGTCATCTCCAAGGAGGCGGAGATCTACCCCGGCGCCGACCATCTGAGCCTGATGTTCAAGGTGGGCCACACCCCCGGCTCCCTGACCCGCATCCTCTCCCGTTTCTCCGCCCTGGGCCTCAACATGACCAAGCTGGAGAGCCGTCCCATCAGCGGCGCGGACTTCCACTACATGTTCTACCTGGATTTTGCCGGCAGCATCTACGACCCCACGGTGGTCAAGCTCCTCAGCGAGCTGGAGCAGGAGCTGGACTGGTTCATCTTCCTGGGGGCCTACAGCGAGGTATGACGCTGCGCAGCGGCGCAAAACAAGCTTTTCAAGGGAGGAGATACCCATGGAATACGGCCTGATCGGGGAAAAGCTGGGCCACAGCCACTCCCCCAGAATCCACAGCCTGCTGGCAGACTACGACTACCGTCTCAGGGAGCTCCCGCCGGAGGAGCTGCCTGCCTTTCTGGAGGCGCGGGACTTCCGGGGGCTCAATGTCACCATCCCCTATAAGAAGGCGGTGGTCCCCTTCTGCGCGGCCCTGGGGGAGGGGGCCCGCCGCATCGGCTGTGTCAACACCCTGGTGGTGCGGCCCGACGGCTCCCTCTTCGGGGAGAATACCGACTATTTCGGCTTTTGCTATACCCTCCGCCGCTCCGG
>CAJFPI010000143.1 GCA_904398675.1 uncultured Oscillospiraceae bacterium | reverse complement strand
TGGTCCGGGCCTACTGCCTGGAGGAGAAGCTCCAGACCCCGGCCAAGATCTACTACAAGTTTGAGGGCAACAACACCTCCGGCAGCCACAAACTCAACTCCGCCATCGCCCAGGCGTATTACGCCAAGATGCAGGGACTCACCGGGGTCACTACCGAGACGGGGGCCGGCCAGTGGGGTACTGCCCTGGCCGAGGCATGCAGCTACTTTGGCTTGACCTGCGATGTGTACATGGTCAAATGCTCTTATGAACAAAAGCCCTTCCGCCGCGAAGTCATGCGCACCTATGGCGCCAGCGTGACGCCCTCCCCCTCCGACACCACCGCCGTGGGCCGCAGGATCCTAGCCGAGCACCCCGGCACCACCGGCTCTCTGGGCTGCGCCATCTCCGAGGCCGTGGAGGCCGCCACCACCCAGGAGGGCTACCGCTACGTACTGGGCTCCGTCCTCAACCAGGTGCTGCTGCACCAGAGCATCATCGGCCTGGAAACCAAAACCGCCATGGACAAATACGGCATTGTACCCGATATTATCATCGGCTGCGCCGGCGGCGGCAGCAACCTGGGCGGCCTGATCGCCCCCTTCATGGGTGAAAAGCTCCGGGGCGAGGCGGACTACCGCTTTATCGCCGTGGAGCCGGCCTCCTGCCCCTCCCTCACCCGGGGCAAATACGCCTATGACTTCTGCGACACCGGCATGGTCTGCCCCCTGGCCAAGATGTACACCCTGGGCTGCACCTTCATCCCCGCCCCCAACCACGCCGGCGGCCTGCGCTACCACGGCATGAGCAGCGTCCTCAGCCAGCTGTATGACGACGGCTTGATGGAGGCCACCTCCGTCAAGCAGAGCGACGTGTTTGCCGCCGCCGAGCGGTTTGCCCGGGTGGAGGGCATCCTGCCCGCGCCTGAGTCCAGCCACGCCATCAAGGTGGCCATCGACGAGGCCCTCAAGTGCAAGGAGACCGGTGAGGAGAAGACCATTCTCTTCGGCCTCACCGGCACCGGCTATTTCGATCTGGTGGCCTATCAGCGCTACAACGACGGGGAGATGACCGACTACATCCCCACCGACGAGGAAATCGCCAAGAGCCTCGCGCAGCTGCCCAAGGTGGACTGATGCGGCGCTGGTTCAGAATCAGAAGGAAAAGAAGGGCCTGCGAGATGCTCGCAGGCCCTTCGCAGCGTGCCAAAGAATGCTCTCCAGGCGTAAAACGCTGTGCGTCATGGGGAGGAGCTCGAGGGGGCAAAGCCCGCCTCGAGTGGAATCAAATGCCCTGCAAAGCCTTGCTCTGCAAGGCGTGCGGCTTGTGAAACAAGGACTTTCCCACGGTTTCGCCGTGGGAAAGTAACGGCATTTTTCAGGGATCGCAGGGAGCGGCACGGGCGAGGGAGCTGGGGGCTGAAACCGGCGGAGGAAAACCGCCCCTTGCAAAATCCGCGGCGGCAGGGTATGATGAATACTGATACGGCCGCTGCCGGCATTGCGCGGAAAAAGCGGGGCGGCCCCTGCCATAGAAAAAGGAGAACAGGAATGCGGATCGCTGCGATATTTTTGGATCTGGACGGGACGCTGCTCACCAGCAGCAAGGAGATCTCCCGGAGGAATTACGAGGCCCTGCGCCGGGCCCATGAGAGCGGCGCCTATATCGTCCCTGCCACCGGCCGGTTTCTCGGCGGGATCCCGGAGACGGTGCGGGCTCTTCCATTTGTCCGCTATTTTGTAGCCAGCAACGGCGCGGACATCTACGACAGCCTGGAGCAGAAAACCCTCTTCCGGGCGGAGATCCCCATCCACCAGGCGGAGGAGGTCTTTGATGTGCTGGACACCCTGCCTGTGATTTACGACTGCTTTATGCACAGCAGCGCCTATATCTCCCGGGACCATTACCAGCGCCTGGATCAGTATATCCGGGACCCCCATGCCCTGGAGATGCTCCGCAGGCTGCGCCGGCCGGTGGAGGATCTGCGGTCCTTCCTCCGCAGCGAGGGAAAGCCGCTGCAGTTTATTCAGATGTTTTTTAACGATCCGGCCGCCCGTCTTGCGGCGCTGGAGCGGATGCCGGAACAGTTCCCGGCGCTGCACGTCACCACCTCCATGGCCTACAATGTGGAGATCAACGCCAAGGACGCCGACAAAGGGCAGGCCCTCCGGCGGCTGTGCGGCCATCTGGGCATCTCCCCTGTGGACACGGCGGCCTTCGGCGACAGCAGCAACGACAAGGAGATGCTGGAGGCGGCGGGGATTGGCGTGGCTATGGAAAACGGGGACCCCGCCCTGCGGCAGATTGCGGACCGGGTGGCCCCGGCTAACGACGCTGACGGCGTGGCCGCCGTGCTGGAGGAGCTGTTCCCGGCCTGATGGATCAGGAGAGGAGCTCCCCCAGCAGATCCTTTGCCTCCGGGTACATCAGAAAAGCGGCGGTACAGCCCAGGCTGCGCCCGAAACGGAGCTTTTGCCGCAGGGTGCCGCCGTCGTCATAGAGGACGAAGTGGTAAACCCCGTCCCGGCTGTAGGTGAAGTAGCGGGCGCACAGCTCCCGGGAGTAAAAGACGGAGGGACGGATCTGCTCCAGCAGGGCGTCCAGCTCCTCCTGGCTGAGGGGTGTCCCCTCGCCGGTGGGGGAGGGGAGGAGGAAGTCCATCCGCAGGCGCTGGAGATCCAGGGCCAGCCGGTCCCGGCCGAACCGGGCGGCGGCCTCCTCCATCCGCTGCTGAAAGCTGCCGCCGGAGAGGGCGGTGCAGACCACGGCGCAGGCCCCGGGGATCTGGGCGGCGTAGGCCTCCGGCACATACAGCCGGCGGCGGGCGGTCCGCAGGGCGGTGGAGAGGGACTGGAGAAAGGACGCCCGCTCCGGGCTGGCGGCCCCCTCGAAATCCGCCAGCACGCCCTGGTAGCTGCGCTGGGCGCACTCCCGGCAGATCTGCCGCACCAGCGGCGCGGCGGGGAAGGCGGCGGGGCAGCCCCAGTCGCCGAGGGACATCAGGCCCCCCTGGGTCCGCATCAGGAGATTTTGCCGCAGGAGCTGGCCCTCTTCGCCGATCCGATAGGCCACATGGGCAAACTGCACCGGATAGCGGCAGGCGGTCTGGTAGTCCTTTGGGGTGACGGAGAGATAGAGCTGCATGGTGGATTCCTCCTCTTGTACCCTGGACGGGATGGGTGTATACTAATGGAAATTATGTCAGACGGGAGAGAACTATGCCACTGTCCATCACACCGCGCCGGGTCTTCCGGCGCTTTACCGAGGTGACGCCGGCGCTGCTGGAGGAGATGGGGATCCGCCTTCTGCTGTGCGACCTGGACAACACCCTGGCCCCGCCGAAGACCCGCCATCCCACAGAGGAGGTCCGGGAGTGGATCGCCGGGCTCCAGGCGGCGGGCGTCGGCTTTGCCATCGTGTCCAACAACCGCAGCAGCGACCGGGTGGAGGCCTACTGCCGGGAGCTGGGCGTCCCCTATTTTGGCCACGCCGGGAAACCAAAGCCCGGGGGATTCCGCCGGGCCATGGCCCTCTTCGGCGAGACGCCGGCCCACACGGCCATGCTGGGGGACCTGTGGACGACGGATTTTCTGGGCGCCAACCTGGCGGGGCTCACCGCCCTGGCGGTGGAGCCGGTGGAGGGCGCGCCCAACGCGGGACACTGGATTTTATATCAGCTGCACCGCCCCTGGATGGCGGCGGCGAGAAGGAGGCAGAGACATGAGTAAATTTCAGGCGGTGGCCCAGCAGCTCGAGGGCTGGGATCTGGACGCGATGGTGATTCTCAGCGAGCCCAACCGGCTCTATGTCACGGGCTTTCACTCCACAGCGGGCGTGGCCCTGGTGACAGGGGAGGGGAGTTGGTTTTTCACCGACAGCCGCTATATCGAGGCGGCCGGCCGGGCCATCACCGACGCGGCGGTGGAGGAGAACACCCGGGAGCGCCCGGCGCTGACCCGGGTGGCGGAGATTTTGAAGGAGCGGGGGCTGGAGCGGGTAGGCTATGAGGAGACCTACCTCACGGTGGCGGAGTTCCGCCGCCTGGAGGAGCGGCTGCCGGGGACCCTGGTGCCCGCCGCCGGGCTCATCGCCGGCCTGCGGGCGGTGAAGGACGGCTGGGAGCTGGAGCAGATGGTGAAGGCCCAGCGGATCGCGGAGAAGGCCCTGGCGGAGGTGCTGAACGATATCCGTCCCGGCCGGACGGAGCGGGAGATCGCCGCCCGCCTCCAGTATCAGATGCTGCTGGGGGGAGCGGAGCGGATGTCCTTTGAGCCCATTGTGGTCAGCGGGGCCAACAGCAGCATGCCCCACGGCGTGCCCACCGACAAGCCGGTGGCGGCGGGGGACTTTGTCACCATGGACTTTGGCTGTGTGTATAACGGCTACTGCTCCGACATGACCCGGACTGTGGCGGTGGGCCATGTGACGGATGAGATGGCCCGGGTGTATGAGACGGTGCTGGCCGCCCAGGCGGCGGGTATCGCTGCGGCCCGGCCCGGTGTGACGGGGGCCTCCATCCATGCGGCGGGGGACCAGGTGATCTGCGATGCCGGGTACGGCGGCTATTTCGGCCACGGCTTTGGCCACAGCCTGGGGGTGGAGATCCACGAATCGCCCAACGCGTCCCCCTCCTGTACAGAGCCGCTGCCGGAGGGGGCGGTGCTCTCGGCGGAGCCGGGGATCTACCTGCCGGGCAGATTCGGCGTCCGCATTGAGGACGTGATCGTCCTGAAGGGGGAGGGGTGTGAGGACATCACCCTGGCCCCCAAGGAACTGATGATCCTGTAACAGGTATTCATAATAAAAGGAAGGCCCCCGGGTGCTATATGCGCCCGGGGGCTTTTTGCGCGTCTGGGGCAGGGGAGAGGCGCGTTTCTGCATATGCAAACGATATGCATGAATATGGATGAATAAACATTCAATATGCGATTACAGGCGGGAATCGGTGGTTTCTCCAGCTCGGGGACATATTTCCGGACAACCCCTCATACAGTGGACTATCCACACAAAGGAGGGGATGGCATGGAGGCCAACTACAGGGCGGAGCGGTGCCGGGGGGCCGTGTCGCTGCTGCCGCGGACGCTGCGGGAGGCGGCGTCGCTGCTGTCAGAGGAGGAAATGGCCGCGGCGGAGGAGCTGCGCCTGCGGTCAGGACAGCCGCTGACCGTGGTGCTCCCCGGCGGGGAGCGGCCGGTGGGGCGCTCGGTGGTAACACCGGGGGATCTGGAGCAGCTTTTGGACAATGTCACGGGCTACTCCCGCTATACGGCGGCGGAGACGGTCCGCCAGGGCTATCTCACCGCTGACGGCGGCTACCGCATCGGCCTTTGCGGTACAGCGGTGGTGGACCAGGGAAGTGTGACTGCGATTCGGGATCTCTCCTCTGTGGCCATCCGGATTCCCCGGGAGGCCAGGGGGCTGGCCCGGCCGCTGCTGCCCCGGCTTTTCAACGAGGGGGGAGCGCCCTGCTCCGCTTTGGTCGTCTCGCCCCCCGGCGGAGGCAAGACCACGCTGCTGCGGGACCTGGTGCGCTGTCTCTCCGATGATGCGGGGCTGCGGGTGGCGCTGGCAGACGAGCGGGGGGAGATCGCGGCGGTATACCGGGGACGGCCCCAGATGGCCGTGGGGCGGCACACCGACGTGATGGACGCCTGCCCCAAGGCGCTGGCTATCCCGGCTATGCTGCGCTCCATGAATCCCCAGGTGATCGCCGTGGATGAGGTGGCGCTGGAGGAGGATGTGGCGGCTATGATCCGGGCGGCCAACGCCGGTGCGGCGCTTTTGGCCACAGTCCACGGCGAGAGCCTTCCGGAGCTGGAGCAAAAGTCCCTCTTCCGGGGGATGCTGGCCGCCGGTGTTTTTACCCGGGCGGTGACCATCCGCCGCCGGGAGGGGAAACGGAGCTACGAGGTGGACGAGCTGTGAAGGCCCTGGGGGCGGTATTTTTGGTGGGCGGGGGCTTTTGGGTGCGGCAGATGCTGCTCGCCCGCCGCCTGGAGATCATCCGGTGGGGCCAGGCCCTGTGCCGCCTGCTGGACAGCCTGGAGCGGGGGGTGATGGTCCTCCGACGGCCGCTGCCGGCGCTGCTGGACGCCTGCCGGCGGGAGGAGGCGCTGCTGGGGATCTTTCTCGGTGAGATTCTGGACGGGCTCGGGCGGGAGGAGCCCTTTACCCCGACGTGGCGGCGGGCCTGCCGCCATGCCCCGGCGTGCTACCGCCCCCTCCTGGAGCCCCTGGGGGACAGCCTCACCGACGGCAGGCGGGGGGACCTCATCATCTTGACAAGGGAGGAAATCCACCGGGCCACAGAGGAGGAGCGGCGGCTCATGGGGGAGCGGGACAGGCTGATCACGGCCCTGTGTCTCTCCGGGTCTCTGCTGGCCGTGGTGGTGCTGATCTGAAATGGATATTGATCTGATTTTCAAAATCGCCGCCATCGGCATTATCGTGGCGGTGCTCAACCAGCTGCTGGTCCGGTCCGGCCGGGAGGAGCAGGCCCTGATGACCACGCTTGCGGGCCTTGTGGTGGTCTTGATGATTTTGGTGCAGGAGATCAGCGATCTCTTCGACATGATCAAGACCCTCTTTCAGTTCTGATGGAGCTGGTGGTCAAGGCGGCAGTCATCTGCATCGTGGTGGCCCTCACCGCGGTCCTCCTGCAGCGTGACACGCCGGAGATGAGCCTGCTCCTGGTGCTCTCGGCCATCGCGGTGGTCATGACCTTTGCCCTCAGCTTTTACCAGGATTTAAGGCAGATGGCCCTTCTGCTGCTGGAGGAGACGAGGCTGGATGGGACGCTGTTCCTGCCGATCTTGAAGATCATCGCCATCTCCCTTATTGCCAAGCTGGGGGGCGATGTGTGCAAGGACAGCGGTCAGGGGGCCCTGGCCTCCCTGGTGGACATGGCGGGGACGGTCTGCGCCCTGCTGGCGGCCCAGCCGCTGCTGCACCGGGCGCTGGAGATCCTGGTGGACCTGGGGAGGTAAGGGAATGAAACGGTGTGTGTTTGCGCTGCTGTTGGCGGCGTTTTTGGCTGCGCTGCTGGTGCTGCCGGCCAGGGGCAGTGATCTCGCCGGTGAGGTGGAGGCCGCCGCGCCAGAGGCGGCCCAGGGGCTCTCCGGCGACGACTTTTCTGGCGGCCTTTCCGCCATTTGGGAGCAGGTGCGGGAGGGCTTTGGCGGACTGCTCCGCCAGGGCCTCTCCGGAGCGGTGCAGCTGCTGGTGGTGCTGGTGCTGTGCGGCATCGGGGAGACGGTGTTTGTGACAGTGGAGGGGAAGAGGACCTTCAACTACCTCTCCCTGGCGGCGGTGGCCGCTGTGGTGGCGGTGTCGGCGGGGGAGGTGGACCAGCTCATCGGCATGGGCGTGGAGACCATCGCCTCCCTGGAGCAGTTTTCCAAATCCCTCCTCCCGGCTCTTGCCGCTGCCACCGCCGCCACCGGCATGGCCGGCTCCGCCGCGGTGCGGCAGATGGCCACGGTCCTCTTCTGCGATGTGCTCCTCACGGTGATCCACCGCCTGCTCCTGCCCTTTCTCTACGTCTACATCGGCGCGCTGGCGGCGGGCGCCATGCTGGGCGACGGGCGTCTGGAGGCCATTGCATCCCTCCTGAAAAAGGCCATCGCCTGGTTTTTGGGGGTGCTTTTGACCCTCTTCACCCTCTATCTCTCGGTGGCGGGGGCCATTTCCGGCGCCGCGGACGCCGCGGCTGTCAAGCTGGCCCAGAAGGCCATTGCCACTGCCGTGCCGGTGGTGGGCTCCATTGTGGCCGGCGCGGCGGAGACAGTATTGGCCGGGGCGGGGCTCTTGAAGAACACCATCGGCATTTTCGGCGTGCTGGCGATTCTCGCCACCTGCGCGCTGCCCTTTGTGCGGCTGGGGATCCAGTATCTGCTCTACAAGGCGGTGGCCTTTGTGGCGGGGACCGTTGCGCCGCCGGGGCTTGTAAAGCTCATTGGCGGCCTTGGCTCCGCCTTCGGGCTGGTGCTGGGGATGGTGGGCGGCTGCGCCATGCTGCTGACCATCTCCGTGCTGTCCTCACTTTTGGCAATACAGGGATAGGGGGGAGAAACGATGATCGAACAGCTGAAACTCTGGGTGCTGGGCCTTGCGGCCACGGCGCTGCTGCTGGGCCTTGCCGACGCGCTGGTGCTCCAGAAGGGGATGAAACGGGTGCTGCGTCTGGCCGGCGGGATTTTGCTGATCATTGTGCTGCTGGGGCCGCTGGGGCGGCTGGGCGGCCTGGAGCTGGGCGGCGCGCTGGGGGATTACCAGGCCGCGGTGGAGCAGCGGGAAACAGAATTGCGCTTGGAACAGGAAGAAGAGCTTTCTGCTATCATAGAGACAGACATTGGTGAATATATATGGGACAAGGCGCAGGAAATGGGCCTTGATGTGACGGTCTCGGTGGCCACGCGGATGAGCAGCGGCGGCGTCCCGATCCCGGACCGGGTCCGGATCGAGGGGGCATATCATGAGGAGTTGAGCCAGTGGATGGCAGAGGAGCTGGGCATCGAGGCGGATCAACAGATTTGGCAGGAGGAGTGACGTGTGCAGCAGCAGGGGAAGAAACCGGTGTGGAAGGCGGCGCTGGGGAAGTACAAATATGTGCTCTTGGTGATTGCGGCAGGCGTTGTGTTGCTGCTGTGGCCCTCCGCGGCCGACAGGGCGGCGGGGGAGGAGGAGACCGCGGGGCAGGCGGCGGCACAGGCGGCGGACGCCATGCAGAGCATGAAGGAGGAGATGGAGGAGATCCTGGGGAAGATGGAGGGTGTGGGCCAGGTGCAGGTGATGCTGACGGTGGACCGGGGGGCGGAGACCGTGCTGGCGGAGGACTCCAGCCTCTCCTACAGCGGCGCCACCGCCGCGCCGGACGATTACAGCCGCTCCACGGAGACGGTGGTCCTCTCCGGCAGCGACGGCGGCGTAGTGGTGACACAGGAGGTCTGGCCCTGCTACCGGGGGGCGCTGGTGGTGTGCGAGGGGGGCGGCGACCCGGCGGTGCAGCTGTCGGTGATCCAGGCGGTCAGCGCGCTGACCGGCCTTGGCTCCGATAAAATTTCAGTTGTCAAATGGCAAGGATAAAACGAGGAGGGCACGGAAAAATGAAACCGATCTGGAAACGAAACATTGTGGTGGCCACGGTGCTGCTCTTTGTCTGCACGGCGGTGTATCTCAACTGGAGATACGCCAGCAACGTGACGGACCTGGGCGCGGCGGATGAGGCGGGGCAGAAGATCCTGGGGGAGTCCACCCTGGTCAGCGGCGAAACCGGCGACCCGGCGGATGCCGCCGACGTTACCACCGGCGGGGAGGATGCGGCTGGGGACGCCGCCCAGGGCGGCGAGACGGCGGAGACCGGCACAGACTACTTTGCCACCGCCCGGCTGACCCGCCAGCAGGCCAGGGATAACGCCATCTCCCTGCTGCGGGAGGCGGCGGAGAGCGAGACGGCGGACGCCGCCGCGGCCACAGAGGCGGCGGAGACCATCCAGGTGCTGGCGGGCTACGCCATTGCCGAGGCGCAGATCGAAAACCTGGTGACGGCCAAGGGGTACGCCCAATGCGTGGCCTTTATGGGGGAGGACGGCATCAGCGTAGTGGTGGACAGTGAGGACGGCCTTGCCGCGGAGGATGTGGCGAAAATCACGGAGATCGTCCTGGCGGAGACCGACTATACCACGGATCAGATCAAGATCCTGGAGGCAAATTAGTGGTTGTCTTTTCCTGGGATTCGTGGTACAATATCCAACGATACAGTACCGCGCCGCCGGAACAAACCAGGGAGAAGGGCGGCGGCGGACCGTCTGCCGGCGGGGCTTTTCCGCACGGTGAGAGAAGGGACGGGGCTTGAAAGCTTTCCAATACAAATGAAACGCCAAAAGAGGAGTGTCTGCTGATATGAACGAGAACAAGGAATATATCACCCATCCCGATGAAATGGGAACGATCCAGATTTCGGAGGACGTTCTGGGGGCTATCGCCGCCTCCGCTGCTGGGGAGATCGAGGGGGTCACCGGCCTGATGGGCGCCCCCGGGGGGAAGAAGAGCGGACAGCGGGGCGTTCGGATCACTCTGGAGGACGAGGGCGCCGTGGTAGACGTCTACCTCATGGTCCGCTACGGTCAGCCCATTCCCGAGGTGGCGGAAAAGGTCCAGGCCGCTGTGGCTGGGGCTGTGGAGGCCATGGCCGGGTTCGGCGTCCGGGCGGTGAACGTCCATGTGGGCGGCGTCAGCTTTCAATAAGTGATCAGGGCGGAGGGATCCTCCGCCCGTTTCTCCTGTAAATTCCAAAAGAGACAAAAAGGAAGGCCCGTCATGGTCAGAAACACCGCGAGAGAAATTGCCATCCACCTCTCCTATGAACTGAATTTCACCGATCTTCCGGTGGAGGAGCTGCTGCGGCAGCACCTGTCGGAGGAACACTTCGCCGCTCTTGCGGAGGAGGATGACGCCTACAGCGAAACGCCGGGGGACAAGCAGCGCCGCTATATCTGCCGCCTGGTCTCCGGCGTGGCGGAGCACCGCTCGGAGCTGGACGGCTATATTGAAAAATATGCCGTGGGCTGGAAGTTTTCCAGGATCCCCATGGTGGCGGCGGCGATCATGCGGGTGGCCATGTACGAGATTTTGTACATGGACGACATCCCCAACAGCGTCGCCATCAATGAGGCCATCGAGCTGGCGAAGAAGTATGAGAGCGACGAGGTGGTCCGGTTTATGAACGGCATCCTGGGGACCTTTGTCCGCGAGGAGGCTGTCCACTGAGAAAACGGGAGCGCACGGTTGGGATTTATGGCCCGTGCGCTCCCTTCTTGTTTGTTTTGAAAAAGACGCAGCGCCAATGGCCGCGGCCGCTTGCGGCGGCGCAGCCGCGGGATCCGGACGGGCTGGAGCAGCCTGTCTGCGCAAAACCGCCCGTGCGCTGATTCTGCCTGTGGCCGTGGAGCGCTTACAGCCCATGAATCTTTGCATCCGCCGCTATGGCGGGGGAAGGGGAGACAATGGAGACAGAGCGGAGGATTTTTGCCGTTTCCGAAATCAATCAGTATATCAAGGCCCTGCTGGAGGACGAGCCGACGCTGCAGGAGGTGTATATCCGGGGAGAGGTCTCCAACTACAGGATATCCCCGCCGGGCCACCACTACTTTACGCTCAAGGACGCGGAGGGGGCCATCCGCTGCGTCCTCTTCCGGGGGAATGCCGGGATGCTGCGGTTCCGCCCGGAAAACGGCATGAAGGTCATCGCCCGTGGGCAGATCTCCGTCTTTCTTCGGGACGGGGCCTACCAGCTCCGCTGTACCGCCCTCAGTCCTGACGGGGTAGGGGACCTCCATGTGGCCTTTGAGCAGCTGAAGGAAAAGCTCTGGCGGGAGGGGCTGTTTGACCCCGCCCACAAAAAGCCCCTGCCTCCCTATCCGGAGCGGATCGCCCTTATTACCTCCGGCACCGGGGCGGCGGTCCACGATATGATCCGGGTGATCCGCCGCCGCTGGCCGCTGGTCACGCTGGTGGTCCTGCCGGTGCGGGTGCAGGGGGTGGAGGCGCCGCCGGAGATCGTGGGGGCCATCCGCTACGCAAACCGCTGGCACGTGGCGGACCTCATCATCACCGGCCGGGGCGGCGGCTCCATCGAGGACCTGTGGGCCTTTAACGACGAGCGGGTGGCCCGGGCTATCTACGCCTCGGAGATCCCGGTGATCTCCGCCGTGGGCCACGAGCCGGATGTGACCATTGCGGATTTTGTTGCGGATGTGCGGGCGGCCACGCCCTCCCACGCCGGGGAGATCGCCGTGCCGGACAGGGGGGAGCAGCTGGAGCGGCTGCAGTCTCTCCGGGCGGCCATGACAAAGGGGGAGCGGAAAAGGCTGGAGCTTTTGGGGCAGCGCCTCCGGGCCCTGGCCCAAAAGCGGGCCCTGACAGATCCCGCCGCCTTTTTGCAGGACAAGCGGCTGCTGCTGGACTACACCCAGCGTAATCTGGCCCACGCGGCCGCGGCCCGTCTGGCCGCGCCCAGGCAGAGCCTGGGGGCCCTGGCCGCGTCTCTGGACGCCCTCAGCCCCCTCCGGGTGCTGGGCCGGGGCTACGCCATCGTCTCCGGCGGGGACGGCACGGCGCTGCGCTCCGTCCGGGAGACCGGGGCGGGGGAGCAGGTGACGGTGACGCTGGAGGACGGGCGGCTGCGCTGTACGGTAGATCAGACAGAGGAGGAGCGTATTTATGACGGAGAAAAAAAGCTTTGAGGAGAATATGGCGCGGCTGGAGGAGATCGTGCAGCTGCTGGAGAAGGGGGACGCCAAGCTGGCCGACTCTTTGAAACTCTTTGAGGAGGGGACAAAACTGGTAAGCCTCTGCAGCGCTCTGCTGGAGGAGGCGGAGGGGAAGGTGCTCAAGCTCCAGAAGGGGAGCGACGGCGCCCCTGTGGAGACAGACTTTTTGGAGGAGGCGTAGCATGACCCCGTATATCCACAAGGTGCAGTACTATGAAACAGATAAAATGGGCATCACCCACCACGCCAATTACATCCGCTGGATGGAGGAGGCCCGGGTGGCGCTTTTGGAGGAAATCGGCTGGGGCTATGACAAGCTGGAGGAGCTTGGCATCCAGTCGCCGGTGATTGGCGTGGAGTGCGCCTACAAGGCGCCCACCACCTTCGGGGACCTGGTGGAGGTTCAGGTGTGGGTGGAGGAGTACCGCCATGTCCAGCTGGTGATCGGCTATGAGATGCGGAAGGTGGGGGATGGGAAGGTGGTGCTGGAGGGCACCTCCCGCCACTGCCTGCAGCACCACGACGGCCGGTTCATCCGGATGGGCAAGGAGTATCCGGATTTTGACAAGGCCCTCAGAGACCTTGTCCAGGAGACAAAACGGGAACAATAGGGGACGAAGGAGGCGGCAGCCATGTATCAGGAGACCTATCAGATGTACCGGGAGGCGGTGGAGGCGTATCTCCAAAAGCTCTTCCTCAGCGACGCGCCCTACCACGAGCTCCAGGAGGCCATGCGCTACAGCCTGCTGGCCGGGGGCAAGCGGATTCGCCCGGTGCTGACGCTGGCCTTTGCCGCCCTTTTCGGCGGCGACTGGCATACAGCGCTGCCTCTGGGCTGCGCGCTGGAGCTGATCCATACCTACTCCCTGATTCACGATGATCTGCCCTGCATGGATGACGACGATCTGCGCCGGGGCAAGCCCACCTGCCACAAGGTGTACGGCGAGACTATGGCGGTGCTGGCGGGGGACGCCCTCCAGCCGGAGGCCTTCGCCCTGGCGGCCGCCGCCCCCGGCCTCACGGACAGCCAGCGGGTGGACGCGGTGGGGGTGCTCGCCCGCGCCTGCGGCGCCGACGGCATGGTGGCCGGCCAGGTGCTGGACATCCAGGGGCTGGATCGGACGGAGGAGGAGCTGCGGCTGCTCCACGGGCTGAAAACCGGGGCGCTGATGGAGGGGGCGGCAGAGCTGGGCTGCATCGCGGCAGGCGCCGGGGAAAGGGAGCGGGCCGCCGCCCGCACCTACGCCGGAAACCTGGGCCTCGCCTTCCAGATCCGGGACGATGTGCTGGATCTGGTGGCCGACGAGGCGGAGCTGGGAAAGCCGGTGGGCTCCGACCAGGCGGCAGGGAAGAGGACCTTTGTAGACCTCATGGGCCTTCCTGCCTGCAATCAGCTGGTGGAGGCCTATACGGCGGCTGCCAGGGAGGCGGTGGCTCCCTGGCCGGGAAACGAGTTTTTGACAGCACTGGCTGATACGCTGGCGGAGAGAAAGAAGTGACAGCATGGGATGTGTAACAGGAAATCCGGTGATCGACTGCGCCCTTTTGGCGTGGCTGCTGGCCCAGATTATCAAGGTGGTGCTGGAGGGGATCATGAACCGCAGGCTGGATCTCAAGCGCTTTGTGGCCAGCGGCGGCATGCCCAGCAGCCACTCCGCCTTCGTCATGGCCTGCACCACGGCCCTGGGCAAGCTCTACGGCACCTCGGGCCCCCTTTTCGCCCTGTCAGCGGTGTTCTCTGTGGTGGTGATGTATGACGCGTTCAACGTCCGCCGCAGCGCAGGGGACACGGCCAAGGTGGTCAACCAGCTTTTGGCCCATGTGGAAAAGCTGACGGCAGAGGACTTTGCCGATGATCTGAAGATCATTATGGGACACACGCCCCTGCAGGTGCTGATGGGGGCGGTCCTGGGCGTTGGCGTGGGACTTTTGGCATAACGGTACGGAAATGCAGTGAGACAGGGAAAGCCGCCGGGGAGCAGCAGCTCCTCCGGCGGCTTTTTGTGTGCCTTTGGATGGCAGAATGGCCGACTGCCGCTTTTGGCGGCACGGCCGTGAGATCCAGGACGTGGACCGCGGCCTTACAAAAGGCCGTACTCCTGCAGGATTTCCTGCAGACGGCGGCGGTGGGCAGGCTCCATCTCGCACAGGGGCAGGCGCAGCCGCTCCTCGCAGCAGCCCATCATGGCCAGCGCCGTCTTGACAGGGATGGGGTTCACCTCGCAGAACAGCGCCCGGCACAGCGGGAAGAGCTGCAGCTGCATCTGGCCGGCCAGCCGGTAGTCGTTTCGCAGGCAGGCGGCCGCCAGATCGTGCATCTCCTGGGGTACGATGTTGGCCGCCACGGAGATGACGCCCTTGCCGCCCAGCATGCAGATGGCGGCGGTGTCCTCGTCGTTTCCGGACCAGATGGAGAAGGTCTCCGGACAGCGGCTCAGGGTGTCCTGGATGAGGGTGAAATCGCCGGAGGCCTCCTTGACGCCGGCGATGTTCGGGTGCTTTGCCAGAGTGAGATAGGTCTCCGCGCTGGCACAGACGCCGGTGCGGGAGGGGACGTTGTAGAGGATCATGGGGCGGTCCACCGCGTCGGCGATGGTGGTGTAGTGGCGCACAAGGCCGGTCTGTGTGGCCTTGTTGTAGAAGGGGGTCACCACCAGGAGGCCGTCCACCCCGGCCAGGGCCGCGTCCTTTGAGAGGGTGATGGCGTTTTCCGTGTTGTTGGCGCCGGTGCCGGCGATGACGGGGACCCGGTGATCCACCTGACGGACCGTATACTCGATGGTCCGCATCCGCTCCACATAGGACATGGTGGCGGCCTCGCCGGTGGTGCCGCAGACCACAATGGCGTCGGTGTGTCCGGCGATCTGCCTCTCGATGAGCCTCCCCAGGGCGGGAAAGTCCACAGTCTCCCGGTTAAACGGC
Organism: uncultured Oscillospiraceae bacterium; assembly: GCA_904398675.1. Taxonomy (GTDB): domain Bacteria; phylum Bacillota; class Clostridia; order Oscillospirales; family Oscillospiraceae; genus CAJFPI01. The sequence continues at coordinate 703 of CAJFPI010000143.1, read as the reverse complement.
GTAATGATTGCAGTGGCAGACCCTGTAAAGATAGGTGACTTCACAATATACCTCCTAACAAGCGAACGGGTGAAACAAGTGGACAAGATAGAAAAAGAGGGCGGATCCTGGATCCGTCCTCTTTTGTGTATGGAAGTGATGGCCCTCCGGCGCGTCAGCGGGACGCCGTGGCTGTCGCAGAAAAGCGGCTGAGCGGCTTACAACCCGGAGACTGTGCCGTTTACGCCTTGGTGATGTACCCCTCGGCACACAGCAGCTCCGCCAGCAGCACAGCGCCGCCGGCAGCGCCCCGGAGGGTGTTGTGGCTCAGGCAGACAAACTTGTAGTCATACTGGGTGTCCGGGCGCAGGCGGCCGATGGACACGGCCATGCCCCGCTCCAGCATCCGGTCCAGCTTGGTCTGGGGACGGTTATCCTCCTCAAAGTAGTGGAGGAACTGCTTGGGAGCGGAGGGGAGGTTCAGCGCCTGAGGCTTGCCGGAGAAGGCGGCCCAGTCGGCCTTGATCTGGTCCATGGAGGGGGCCTTGCCGTCGGCAAACTTCATAAAGCAGGCGGCCATATGCCCGTCGCTGGCGGCCACGCGGATACACTGGGCGGTGATGGAGGGACCCTCGCTGCAGACGATCTTCCCGTCGCCCACATGGCCCCAGATCTTCAGCGGCTCCTGCTCGCTCTTCTCCTCCTCGCCGCCGATGTAGGGGAT
>CAJFPI010000142.1 GCA_904398675.1 uncultured Oscillospiraceae bacterium | reverse complement strand
CCATCGGAGTCTACCGACCGGAGGTGGACGATTCCCGGAGCGCGGTGCAGGAGTGGATCGCGGGGCTGGATTTGGACCTGCCCCAGGACGGAAACGGCCAATCGCAAGAGGAGGAAACGAGCACCATGGAGAACACCCGAAAAATTCGCTTTTCACTGGATGACGGCTCTGAGATCATCGTCCAGCTGAACGACAACCCGGCGGCGGACGCCCTGTACGAAATGCTGCCGCTGGAGCTGTCCTTTGAGGACTTTAACCGTACGGAAAAGATCGCCTATCTCCCCGAGGAGCTGCCCGGCGAAGGCTCTCCGGACAGCTGCGATCCGGATGTGGGCAGCCTGTGCTACTACACCCCCTGGGGCAATCTCTGCTTTTTCTATCAGGACTTCCGCCAGTCCTCCTCGCTGATCCCTTTGGGGAGCGTGGCGTCCGGAGTGGAATTTCTGGGGCGGCTGGACCTTGCATCGGGTGTAACGGCCGATGCGGTCAGCCCGTGAATAAAGCCGGGTCCCATATCCTGCTTTAGGGGAAGAGGGGGCGCGCTGTGGGACGGAACGCGCCACGGCAAAAAAGCAGGAGCGCGCGTACTGCGCGCTCCTGCTTTGCTGCGGGGATAGGTTGGCGGAATCATTGGCTCTGCGCCGAAGAAAAGACAGATATAGGGATTCGCATGCTCTGCTTTCAGGGGAAACGGTGATTTTCAGGGGAATTGCAATCCATCCGGCAGAACAGACTGTCCCTCAAACCAATGAAATGGACTTAAAATTTCTATAAAGAGAATTTAAAATGCAGCTTTGAAATCTTCTTCCCGCTGCGCCCTCCTGGAAAATAAAGCTTGAAAGAAAGCAATCAGAAGACATAGGAAAAAGTAGAGAATCACCGCCAGGAAAATAAGAAGTGCGGTATCTGGCATCTTTCCTTCTCTGCCAACAGAAACAACAAGATTTGTTTTTTCAGTTGGGGCTGCGTGTATGCAGTCACATCCGCAAAGCGGCGTCCAGAGCCAGTGCCGAGCGCTCGCACTCGTCGGGCTGCATGGTGATCTGGACGCACAGCGGGCTGCCCTTCATGCGCTCGCTGGCGTAGCTCAGCCCGTTGCTCCGCTCATTGAGCAGCGGGTGGTCAATCTGGGCGGGGTCGCCCAGCAGGATGACCTTGGTGCCCCGTCCAACGCGGGTAATGATGCCCTTCATCTGACGGGGGGAGAGGTTCTGCGCCTCGTCAATCATGAGCCATGTGTCGGTAATGGAACGGCCGCGCATGAAGTTCATGGCTTCCGCTGTGATGACGCCTGTGTCAAAGAGGTAGTCGATGCGGCCCCGCAGCTCCTCCTCCCCGCGCTTTTCCTTTTTGCGCTCCTGCTGATCCATAAGGATCTCCAGATTGTCAATGATCGGGCGCATAAGGGGCGAGATCTTGTCCTGCTCGCTGCCGGGCAGAAAACCGATGTCCTGGTCAAACTGGGCATTGGGCCGGCAGACAAGGATCTTGCGGTACACGCGCTCCTCCTGCTCCAGGACCTGCTCCAGGCCGGCGGCCAGCGCATAGAAGGTTTTGGCCGTTCCGGCAGGCCCCTTCACGATGACCAGCGGCGCCTCATCCACGCCCAGCATCAGGGCCTCCTGCAGGAACTGCTGGCCCACATTCCGCGCCTTGACGCCAAAGGGCCTGATGCCTCCGTGGTTCAGGGCAGCCACCTGCCCTTGGCGGTAGCGCCCCAGCATGGTCTTGTTTTCTGCGGTATCTGAACGCAGGATCACAAATTGATTTTCGGTAAAAGAGGCGGGAGACGGCCGCCCGTCCTGATCCACGGTATAGAGGGCCTCTGCCGCGATCCCCTTCTTTTTGAAACTGGAGAGCAGGTCGTTGGGCGCATAGACCTCCGTGCGGCCGGTATAGGGGGCGGCATCGCCGGAGATCTGGTCGGTGGTGAAATCCTCTGCCGGCACGGACAGCATCTGGGCGCGGATTCGGGCGACGATGTCGCGGGTGACCAGCGTGGCGGGAATGCCTGCGTCAATGAGGCCCTTGCACACCTTCAGCGTCCGGCCCACCGTGCTGCTGGGGTCCATGCCGCGGGGCAGCGCCACATCCACATGGTTGACCTCCAGACGCAGGGTGCCGCCGCCTTGCAGCGGTACGCCCGCCATCAGATTGCCCTGGAGCCTGAGCCGCTCCAGAAAACGGATGACCTGTCTGGCGTTGGCGCCCTGATCGCCCTCTGACCCTTTCAGGCTGTCCAGCTCTTCCAGCACAGCCAGGGGCAATACAATATGGTTATCCTGAAAGGATTCCAGAGCATATGGGGCCTGGATCAGAACGCCGGTATCCAATACGAAGGTTTTCTGCACGATAACTCCGCCTTTCTATGATGGATTTGCGCGATTATCCTGGAACAGAATGGTCCTGCGCGGCAGGAGAGGGCCGCGGCCGGTTCAGGCATTCCAGGATGGGCCCGATATATTTTTGGTCAGAGATGTCGTAGGAGGACGAGATCATGCGGATCACGGCCTCGTCCTCCGGCGTCTTTTCCTTTTTTGCACGGAGGGACCTCAAAAACATCTTCATCATCAGCCTGGACGGAAGGGACATTTTCTCGTAGCTGAAACCGCCGGGGCAGTAGAACACCTCCGCCCCCTTCAGTTCGCTGCGCAGGTTCCTGATAAATACCGCCGTCTCCGGGTTGTCAATGGGGCTGGCTCCGACGCAGAACACGATCACCCTCCTGCCGGACCATTTGGCTGCAAGCTTGCGCTTGAGCCAGCGCATCCTGCAGATCGTCCCTGCACGCACCCAGCTCCCAAAAATAACGGTATCATACGCCGCCCAATCGACTTTTTTGGCGGCTGGCAGCGCAAGGCACTCCGTTTCCGCCGCCTGTGAAATCCACAGGGCATACCGTGCAGTAAACCCTGTCTGCGATTGATAAACAACGATGCTTCTCATCCGCTCCCACTCCCAGCTCCTGTTTTGTACCCAGCGGCATCCCCTGCAAAGCAAAGCCGGCCTGCGCAAAAGGGCGCAAGCCGACACCTATGAACCAGGGAATGCAATCATACAGGCGCTCGCAAAACTAGGCCCCATCAAAATCGCTCCTTACAATGGCTGCTTTCTAAATATCAATATACTGAAAGCCGTGCCTTGATGCCACCCTTTCTCTGTAAAGTTTCATTTAAATCCAGATGATGTTTCCGTTTCCCGCTGCCGTGGGGCGGGGGAATGCCGGGCAGGCTATGGCCTCCCTTTTTGAAAGCGCAGCCTGGAAACATGCGGAGAGAGTACAGAACCGGCAGGCGGATTTGTCCGCCTGCCGGTTCCCTTTGCGATACAGTCAAAAACTGCTGATGCGTCTGCCTGTTGCCGGCAGATGCTGCAATGCATGCACAGATGCTGTTTCTGCCGTGCTAGATATTCTCGCCATAGGTGGTGAAAGTCACGGTAGCGGCATGGCTGGTCTTTTCAGCCGTCTCACCGTTTACGACATAATCCGCCACCACAGAGATGGACTGATAGTCACTGGAGCCGACGCCGGCCTTGGCCGTAAAGACCATGTCCTCGCCGACCTCATCCAGATACTCGAAGGTCACCTTGGTCTCGCCTGCGGTTCTGACGCCGGCATAGTACTCGCTGTACAGCGGGCTGGAGGGATCGTCGCTGTAGGACTCAGCATTGTCGCTCAGGGCAGTATGCTCCACCTCTCTCAGCGTGAAGGGGTAGAACTCCTTGATCCCGGATGTCCCGTCAGCCTTGCGCAGGGTGATCTGCACCTGTCCGCCTGCTTCATCAACAGCCGTGTCGGAAACGGTGTAGCCGGCGGCCTCAAAGTTTGCGACGGACTCGTCCAAATTCAGCTCGAACAGCTCCGGGTTATAGGTATAGGTCAGACGGACGCTGTCGGTGTCCACCTCGGTCACAAAAGCCGTGTTCAGGCCAAAGGTCTCTCCGGCGGAGAGGCTGTCGGCCTCTGTGGTGAGCTCAAGACTGTCTTTTGCGTTGACCGCGGTGACAAGAGGCACATCCTCCTCCGCGGCTCTGGAAACTGTTTCAGCCTCGGCGCCCGCACAGCCCACAGAGATCTCGCTGGCTCCGGCGGCCACTCTGGCGGAGTATTTGCCATTGCCCAGAGAGGTCACAGCCACAGGCTGGCCATCCACCTTGACATAAACGCCGGCAACATCAGCTGCCTCGCCGTCGCGGTTATAGGTGGTAAAGGTGACGGCACCGCCGCGGCCCAGCAGAGTGCTCAGGTTCTGATCCACTTCAAATGCCCGGTGCAGGGTGAAGTTGACACCGGTGATGACCTGCTGGAACAGCGGGTCGGCATAGATCTCGGGATCCTTGTCGTGCTTGATGGCGTTCTCACTGTCCACAGGGAACTTCACATTTACGGTCTCGGTGTATCTGCCGGGGGTCTTTGCTGTGACGGTCCACCCCTTGTCAGCGTACTCCGACTGCTTGGAGGGCAGCATGTACCAGGTGAAGTCTCCGCCCTCCACATCATAGTAGGTCCGCTGGATCTCCTTCCACTGCTCGTCATAGCTGCGCTCGATCACAACGTCGCTGTTGCCGTTGTTGGAGTCCACGTCGATGATCTTGCCCTCGATCACGAGGCTTGCCTCCAGGGTGGCGTTGATCTTGTTGCCGTTCTCATCCTGGATCGTCCCCTGGAGCTGGTTGGCATACTCGCGGGCATAGCTCATGTTCTTCATGTAGGCGGGTTTCTGCCGGCTCCACTCATAATACATGGAGTGCAGATCCTTCATGGCAGACTCCAGGGTCACCGTGATGCTGGGATCCGCCTCGGCCTGCTGGAAGAGGTCCGCGGCGTAGCCCTTGATCAGGCCGGCCACAGGCAGACCGTCAGCGCCGTAGTCGATCCGGGGCTCGCCGTAGCCGCCGTTGGAAGCGGTGCCGGTGACGATCCAGGCCTTGGCGCCGTTGTCCTTGAGCACCCTGGCGATCTCATTGCCGATCTCAGTGCTCTCAGGCACATGGGACAGGAAGACCTTGCCGTCCACGAAGTCGGGATCGGCCGCGATGGCCTCTCTGACCTTCTCCGCGGTGATGCGGTTGAGCAGGGGACCCACGGAGCTGGGATCATCGGGATCCTTGCTCAGGCCGTTGCCCTCTTCATCTGCGGTGAGGTCCTGATAGCCCAGGGCGATCCACTCGTCGTCCAGGTACGCCAGCTGGCCGGTCACGTCCTGGGTGGGCATGCCGGAGCCCTCGAAGGTGCTGTAGTTGGTCCGCATCTCCTTGGGCACGCCGGCGGCGTTGATGTAGGAGGCGGAGATGTAGGGATCGCCGTCCTCAAAGCCCAGGTAGGACTGGCGCTGGCTGTTGCTGTACTCAAAGGTGAAACCAAGCGCTCTCATGGAACCCCAGAGGTAGTCGTTGATCTCGCCGCTCTGGGCGTACATCACGTTGCCGTTCTGGGGGGTGTGTCCATTGAGATCCGCCTGCTCCTTGGCCAGCTGGGTCAGCAGGGAATGGCCGTCGGTAGTGTTGCGCAGGAAGGCCCACGCATAGATGATGATCTGACCGGAGGTGTGGCCGGAAATGGAAGAAATGATGTTGTCGCTTCTGTACAGGCTGGAGATCGCCTGGGTTTCCGGCTCACTGTTGGGGCCGCGGCCGCGGTGGGTGCTGCCCATGTTGGAGAGAGAGCCGTTGTTGGAGCCCCAGCGGTAGGCCCAGTTCCGGTTGGGATCCACGCCCCGGGCGTTGACGCGGGCGGCGGGGTTGATGTTGTCGCGGTCACGGAAATTGATCATGTTGCCGTCGGGGTTGGTATAGGGCAGCAGGTACACTCTGGTGGTGTCCAGCAGCTCCGTGACCTCCTCGTCCTTGCCGTACTGGGTGCACAGATACCAGGCGAGGTTCATGCACATCTCGTTGGAATCGATCTCGCCGCCGTGGTTCCCCGCCTGGTGCAGCGTTGCGGGGCGGCCGTCTCTGGCGCCGGGGTTATTGCAGATCTCCAGGGCATAGATGGGGACGCTGCGCTCGGGGTCAACGTTGTCGTTGGCCACGCCGTTGAGGGCAACCGCATCGTCCTTGATGCCCCAGCTATAGCCGATAATAGACAGCTTTGTGATCTCGGGGTATGTCTGGGCGAGGTATTTCATCTCGCCCATGTAGTCTACAACCGTTCTATAGCCTGCGCGCATTGGGAATCCGTCCTCATGCCATTCGATCGCGGCATAATTGTCAGGATCAAATACATAGTCGTCCCATTCGTCATAGTAGTGATAGTTGGGGATCGTGACTCTGGATTCCTCGAGAACATTGGAATAGGGCGTCGAGGCGCTCCAGCCGTCGTTGGCAATATAGGTGCCTGCGTTGAGTCCTTCTTCAATGACAACTACTTTGTTGGTTGCGCCAACAGGGAAACCGGCAGCCATTGCCGGGATCGCACACGACATGGCTATCGCGAGGGTCAGCATGAATGCGAAACACTTTTTTGCGATTCGGGGTCCGCCCATGAACTCTTCCTCCTTCACACTTTTTCCTGTTGTATCTGCAATCACCTTGCAATTTCCCGGATTGTTCCAGATCCTCCTTTCTGTGCAGTAGTAATTGGTAAAAATGGGAATACATCCCAGGGATTACACTGGACATTTTACGAAAATTCCCATATTTTATTTACAGAAATGCTTAAAAATAAACATTTTAATCAGCGGTAAACCTTAAAAATATGTGCAATGTGCATATATAAAATATAGCATCCCCTTAAAAGGATGTCAATATTTCCTTTCTCTCTGCCGGGGCAAAAAGTAAAATATTTTTAGCCTGTAAAAACCAATCTATACAAATAGAGCATGGAAACATGTGGAAAAATCCGCCGCTGGCCATACGGGGAATTTTAAGGGAAGGGCGGCGACAGATGCTGAAATCTTTCAGGTTTCTGCGGCTGTGTTTTTCATTCTCCTGCTGATGCCGGCTGGGCAGACGGAACGATGCAGCCTTGGACGAAGACCTCCAGGCGATTGGAGGAAAAGAAAGGGAGCGGAACCCCCAGCTGGGGGTTCCGCTCCCTTTCATCTCCCTTTCTGTGTTATTTGGCGGGAGAGCTTTTTTCAGGGGTAAATGCGGTTCTGCGGTCCACGGTGTACCAGGCGGCGGTGCTGTTGTGGTCTCCCAGGTTTTCATACACCTGGATGGTTACGGTGCCGTCGTCGTTGGTCTGGGCGGCAGCGGTCAGATTGCCGGTATCTTCCGCGCCGCTGGTCTCCTTATAGTAGGCCAGCGCCAGCTCCTCCAGCTCCTGATTGCTGTAGAACTGAAACGTGTCAGACCCCTCGGCGGAAACATAGGTGAGCCGCTCGGCCGCTCCGTCTGCCCACTCCAGAACAACATCCTCTCCGCGGCGGCTGACGGTGCAGGCGGCAGCGCTGTCCGCTGCGCCCATGGTGAAGACGGCCTCCGTCCCATTCAGGACATAGGAAAACCCCACTCCCGTCCCGTCATCCAGACTGGCGGTCCGCCCGGTTGCCGCCCCTTCGTCGAAGAAATAGTACCGCCCGCCGTCAGACAGCCAGGTGCCGGGTGTGAAAACAGTTTCATCTCCAGCAGGGGGCGGGGAGCCTTCTGCCGCCGTGCCGTCCGGCACAGCAGGCGGCTGAGAGGGGCCGGGATCTGCGCCTCCGCAGGCGGCCAGCGTCACAGCGGCCAAAACTGCCAGACATAACATATAAATGATGGTGCGTTTTTTCATATTGGGTTCTCCTTTCTCCCAGACGCTTTTCCACAGCTGCATTTCTGCACGTGCCGGAGTGCCGCAGGCAGCCCCCCGGGCTTTTAGGCTCCTTTTCATGGTGCTCTGCTATGATAAGGAAGGCTGTAGCGCTGAGATACAAAAACAGGCAGTCGCAAATTACAAATTTTGCGACTGCCTGTTTAACGTTTTTGATTCTATCACAGTGGGGTGCGCCAGTCAAGAGGATTTCCCCTTGTAACACAAATGTAACATTTCGGCCTGTGTATGGGGCGGAGGCGCACCTGCCGCGAAAAGGAGGTACAAATGACCCAGTTGCAGCTAACAAAAGGATACAAGGTAGTGATTTCCCGGCTGGACAAGCCGATGCAGGCGGCGTCTCTGCGGCGGACGGCGCCGCCGCAGAAACATGCCGCCGGCGCTGTGGAAGGACCGGATCAGAAGGGAACCATGAACAAGATGATCGACGGCTGGCTGGCGGCCAGCGCCGCGCGGCATAAGCGCTCCACCCATGCCGCCTATGAAACGGTGGCTGACCGCCACATCCGCCCCGCCCTCGGCGGCTGCAGAGTGTCGGAGCTCACGGCAGACCAGCTGGCGGATTTCCTGATGAAAAAGGCTGCCGGCGGCAGGGGGGAGCAGCCGCTGGCACCGTCGACGGTGGGCAGCATCATCACGGTGCTGCGCTCCGTGCTGCAGTATGCAGAGGCCAGGGGCTGCTCCGTCACTGCCTGGGCGGGGCTGTCGCGCCCGCGGCCTGCGATCCGGCCGGTGCGCATTTTGACTGGCGCCGAGCAGGCGCGGCTGACAGATTTCCTGCTGGAAAATGGAGAAAGAGAGCGGCTGGGCGTGCTGGTGTGCCTGTATACCGGGCTGCGCCTGGGGGAGATCTGTGCGCTGAAATGGGGGGACATTTCATCGGACAGCGGCACCCTCTCTGTCAAGCGGACGGTGCAGCGGATCAAAAGCCCGTCCCCGGGGGACGGCGGACACAAGACCACCATGATCTTTGACACGACCAAAAGCCGCAGCTCCCTGCGCTCGATCCCTCTTCCCTCCTTTCTGCTCCAGCTGCTCGACCGGCAGAGGGGAGAGGACGGCGCCTTCCTGCTCACCGGAACGGAAAAATTTCTGGAGCCCCGGACCCTGCAGAACCACTTCAAGACATTTTTGGCCCGTGCGGGCGTGCCGAATGTAAACTTTCACTGCCTGCGCCACACCTTTGCCACCAACTGCGTGGAGCTGGGGTTTGATCCCAAGACGCTGAGCATGATCCTGGGCCATGCCGACGTCAGCGTGACACTCAACACCTATGTGCATCCCTCCTTCTCCAAGATCCGCGCCTGCATGGAGCTGCTGGGGCCGGGCAGCGGCCCGGCTTTCTCAAAATAATCCTGTCACGAAAGCCGCTGTCGCAAAATCTGTAATTTGCGAATCACCTCCCTTATTTAAAGTTCCCTTTCAGGTTCCCGTTATGCGTATTGTATGATAAACCCCACGCCCGGGCAAGGGGGGGACGCCTGTTTCTCCGGTGCTACCGTCGCTAAGACGTGCACAATATTACAAACCCGCCAAAAGGCGGGAAACAAGGAGGAGCAAGATCGACATGAAAAATCTAAAGCGAGTCTCGTCTCTCATGGTGGCCCTTGTCCTGTGTCTGGGGCTTGCGTCTGTGGCTTCCGCAGCCAGCTATGACGCCTACCCGGACGCAGATGAGGTGAGCTATGAAGAGGCGATGGACGTCCTGGTTGCCCTCGGCATCATCGAGGGCAGCGACGACGGGGAGCTGGACCCCACCGGGACGCTGACCCGTGAGGAGGCGGCGAAGATCATCGCCTACATGTGCCTGGGCGAGAGCTCTGCAGAGGCCCTGACCGCCTACTCCGCCCCCTTCAGCGACGTGTCCGCCGACCGCTGGAGCGCCGGCTATATCGCCTACTGCGTCAGCGCCGGCATCATCAACGGCCGCAGCGACACCATCTTCAACCCCACCGACGACGTCACCGGCTATGAGTTTGCCAAGATGGTGCTGTGCGCCATCGGCTACGGCGCCAACGGCGAGTTCACCGGCAGCTACTGGGCGGTGAATACCGCCAGCTACGGCACGCTGGTGGGCCTGTTCGAGGACAGCACGGACACCACCTACAGCGACGCCATCACCCGTGAGGAGGCCATGCTCTACGCCTTCAACGCCCTCACCGGTGCCATGACCGTCAGCTATTCCGAGACCCTGAACGCCTACTACAGCGGCACCACCCCCTTCACCACCATCGACGAGGAGGATGAGTACCTCTATACCCTGGGCTATCAGGTCTACGGCGTCTACCAGGGCGACTCCGCCTCCGACGACTTCGGCCGGGTGGGCTACGCCTGGGAGGTGGACGGCTCGGAGATCTCCGACACCTATTTTGACGACGCCGACGTGTCCTATGTGGGCGAGGTGGATTCCGCCACCATCTACTCTGACCTGGGCAGCGAGTATGCCGGGGACGCCACCCTCTACATCGACGGCGAGCGGATGGATGACTTCAGCATTGCCCGGAACAACACCGCCGACACCCTGGGCACCCGCAGCGCCCAGACCTACGTCTATGCCGACAGCGACACCAAGGAGGTCACCATTGTGGTGATCAACACCTACCTGGGCGAGATCGTGGGCCTGGATGACGGCGAAGTCAGCGTCACGGTGTATGACGCGGGCCTTGAAACCGGTCGCGAAGACGAGCTGTACTACGGCGTCAACGTCTCCGGCACCTACGACTATGAGACCAGCGATTTTGGCGAGGATCAGTTTGTCCTGGTCACCGTGGCCGGCGGCGAGGTCCAGTCCATGGAGGCCGCTGACAGCGTCATCGGCGTGATGGACGCCAGCGCCAGCAGCTACCTGGTCATCGACGGCGAGACCTACTACAAGAGCGACACCTACGGCGAGCTGGACAGCTCCGAGGCAGGCAGCGGCGACTATGACAGCACCTTTGTCTTCTACCTGGATCAGAACGGCTATGTGCTGGGCAGCGAGCTGTATGAGGAGGCCGACGCCGACTACAGCAGCTACATCTACATCGACGGCAGCGAGATCAGCATCAACAGCCTGACCGGCGCCAGCGCCCAGATCTCCGTGCAGTATCTGGACGGCTCCAGCGACATTCTGGACCTCTATGTGGTGGAGAACACCACCGACGACAACTACAGCTACTATCTGAACGGCAGCCGTGTTGTGCTTGACGGTGACGACAACAACAGCAAAACTGAAGCTGCAGATGACGGCGATGAGGTTTATGGCCTGGAGGGTTTCTATCGCTAAACGGTCAACAGCAGCGGCTACATCACCCTGCGTGATGTGGACAGCAGCAGTCAGGAGGCCGCGGGCTGGCTGAACGCCACCATCACCACCAGCTCCACCACCCGCGCCCTGACCATTAACGACAAGGACGGCAGCAGCGGCGACGAATATGACACCGCTGACTCCGGCGACGCGCCTGACGACACCGTGTACATGAACTCCAGCACCAACCTCTACGTCATTGATGACGACGGCGACCTGACCATCGTGGAGGGCTACGACGACATCAAGGGCTACCTGGAGTCCTCCGCTGTGGACGGCATCCTGGTGTTCTATGACGGCAGCGTGGTCAACGACATCTTCGTCTTCGGCGGCACCTGGACCACCGAGGGTACCTATGCGCTGTACATCGGCAAGTACACCACCAGCAGCGACACCTACTACCGGTTCTACCTGGATGGCGCCACGGTGGCCTACACCTCCAGCGTTTCCATGCCTACGATGACCACCAGAAGCCTCTACAGCCTGGAGGTCAGCAGCGGCGACATCACCGCAATCTCTGAGGAGATGGCCTACGGCGCCGCCCAGGAGATCATCCAGTCCCGCACCGACTACTTCACAACGTCGAACGGCACCTTCTACTATGACGACGACGTGGTGGTCTACGACTACACCGAGGGCAACGCGGAGGCCACCCTCTCCGGCGGCGACTATGTGGTCTACGCGCTGGAGGACGGCATGGTGGCGGCCATCTACATCGTCACCGATCCCGCCTCCACCGGCGAGGATACCAGCAGTAATAGCGACATCACTATCAGCAATGTCAGAATTGGCGGCAGCGACGGTCGCCTGCTCTTCACAGCCAGCCCGTCCGGCAAGACGGTATATGTTGTAGTGGAGTACTTCGCCAACAGCGGCTATACCACGCTCCTGGAGGTAAGCTGCGAGATCACCGGCGCTGAGCAGGCTGTAAGCAGCCGCGCTTATACAGCCGGCGATTACCGCGTCTACTTCTACGCTGACGAGAACCACGAGGAGCTGATCGATACCTTCTATCTCGAAAGCACCTATGCTGGCGCCTGATCAGGAGGACGGACAGCAGAGAGAAGAACCATAGCGCGGCCATAGGCCTCAGGGAGATGTGCAAGGGGGGAAATAGGCCCGGCGACGGGCCTGTTTCCCCCTGCGCCTTTTTAGGAGGTGGTTATGATGCGCGGGGAGACGGTGTACGTCACCATGCTGGGGACCTTTTCCCTCGCCTATGGGGGAAAGCAGGTCAGAGAATCGGTGTTTCGGGAGACCCGTCCCTGGCAGCTGATGAAATATCTGATGGACAGCCGGGGGCGGGCGGTGGACCAGGAGGAGCTGGTGCGGGTGCTGTGGCAGCCGGAAAACTGCGGGCAGGACGTCTGCGGGACGATCCGGGTCCGTCTGCGGCGGCTGCGGGAGAGCCTGGAGCAGATCGGGCTGGGGGACATCCGCACCGGGCTGGTCCTCTACGCCCAGGACAAATTTTCCCTCAACAGCGACTATGAGCTGGACCTTGACACCCAGCGCTTTCGCAGCCTGTGCCGCCGGGAGGAGGACGCCGCGCTGCCGCCCGCGCAGCGGCTGGAGGCGTGCCGCGGGGCGCTGGCGCTGTGCACGGGGCCCTATCTGGAGCGGTCGAAGCCGGCGGTCTGGCTGGAGACGGGCCGGACGGAGACGGCGGCCCAGTTCCGCAGGCTAGCCCTCACCGCCATGAACCTGTCCCGCAAGGCGTGGGACGGGACGCTGGGGCCGGCGCTGTCGGCCCAGGTGCTCTGCATGGCGCCGGAGGACGAGGAGCTCAACACAAAGCTGATGTCCTTTTTGGTCTCCAGCGGCTGTGCGGCCGAGGCGGTGGCCCACTATGCCCAGCTGTCCCGCATGACGGAGGCCCGGGGCAGGCAGGCGCCGCCGCTGACAGCCTTTCAACATATCTGAAGTGAGGAGCAGTATTCATGATCAAACCATTGGAAACCATCAAGTCCCTGCTGCCCCACCGGCCGGGCAGAGCGGAGGGGCAGCAGGCCGGTCCGGCGGTGCGGCAGCGGAAAAAGCGGCCCAAATGGGTCAAGGTGACGGCGGTCTCGCTGGCGGTAGTATTGCTGCTGGCCGGCGGCGGATGGTATGCTCTCAGCCGCCTGACGGCCTCTGACGCGGAGGAGGGCAGCGCCTATACCACGGCGGAGGTCACAAGGCGGGACATCACCTCCACCATCACCGGCAGCGGCACCCTGGAGGCCGCCAACACCTACTCCGTTACCTCCCTGGTGGAGGGGACGATCCTCACCGCGGCGTTTGAGGAGGGGGATGAGGTGGAGGAGGGGGCGGTGCTCTACACCATCGACTCCTCCGACGCCTCCAGCTCCCTGGAGCAGGCGCAGATCTCCGTGGACCAGGCCCAGCGCAGCTATGACTCCATGCTGGAGGAGCAGGAGGACCTGGTCGTCCGCTCCACGATTGCCGGGCAGGTGGTCTCCCTGGAGGTGGAGGTGGGGGACGAGGTGACGGCAGGGGAGACCATCGCCACCGTCCGTGACTCGGACACCATGACCCTCACCGTCCACTTTCCCACCGACGATGCGGACGCCTTCTATGTGGGCCAGTCCGCCTCCGTCACCCTGGACAGCACCTTTGAGACCCTGACAGGGACCGTCAGCGAGGTCTCCTCTGTGGAGACGGTGCTCACCGGCAACCGTATCGTCCGCGCCGTGACCATCGAGGTCCGGAATCCGGGCGGCATCTCCACCACCCAGACCGCCACAGCCACCATCGGCGGCGTGGGCAGCAGCGACAGCGGCACCTTCGCCTACAGCGACGAAGAGACGATTACCGCAAAGCTCTCGGGGACCGTCGCCTCCATCTCCGCCGGGGAGGGGGATTATGTCAGCCGCAACGGCGCCATCCTCACCCTCACCAGCGACGATCTGGACGATCAGATCCAGAGCGCCTATGAGAGCCTGGAAAACGCCCAGCTGTCCCTGGAGAATCAGAGCGAGCAGCTGGACAACTACACCATCACCGCCCCCATCTCCGGCACCGTGATCGATAAATACTACGCCGCCGGCGAGAATACGGAGGCCAACGTCACCATGTGCACCATCTACGATTTGAGCTATCTCACCATGACCCTCAGCGTGGATGAGCTGGATATCTCCAGCCTCTCCGTGGGGCAGACGGTCACCATCACCGCAGACGCGGTGGAGGACCAGACCTACACCGGCGTGGTCACCAAGGTGAGCGTGGCAGGGACCTCCTCCGGCGGGGTAGCCACCTATCCCGTCACTATCCGCATTGACGAGACCGACGGTCTGCTCCCCGGCATGACGGTGGACGCCGCCATCACCCTGGACAGCGCCGAGGGCGCCCTGACCATCCCCTCCGCGGCGCTCCAGCGGGGAGATACGGTGCTCTTTACGGCCGACTCTCCCAGCGCGGCGGGCGCGGAGAGCGTCACAGAGGAGGGGTATGTATCTGTGGAGGTGGTCACCGGCACCAGCGACGACAGCTACACCGAGATCGTGTCCGGCCTGCAGGAAGGGGATGTGGTGGTTTATATCCCCACCAGCTCCTCTGACGACAGCGGCTTTGCCATGGGCGGCATGCCTGGCGGAGGAGGTATGCCCGGCGGAGGCATGGGCGGCGGCCCCGGTTTCTAAGGAGGTGGGGCTATGAGCGCGCTCATTGAATTTCAGTCCGTGTGCAAATACTACCAGATGGGGGAGGAGACGGTGGTGGCTGCGGACCACATCTCCTTTCAGATCCGGCGGGGGGGAGTTTGTGGCCATTGTGGGCCAGTCCGGCTCCGGCAAATCCACCTGCATGAACATCATCGGCTGCCTGGACGTCCCCTCCGACGGCACCTATCTGCTGGATGGCCGGGACGTGGGCCAGATGAACAAAAACGAGCTGGCAGAGATCCGCAACGAGCTGCTGGGTTTTATCTTCCAGCAGTACAACCTGCTGCCCAAGCTCAATCTCATTGAAAATGTGGAGGTCCCCCTGATGTACGCCGGCGTATCCAGGGCCGAGCGGCGGGAGCGGGCCAGGGTGGCCCTGGAGCTGGTGGGCCTGGGGGACAAGCTCCGGCACAAGCCAAACCAGCTCTCCGGCGGCCAGCAGCAGAGAGTGTCCATCGCCCGGGCGCTGGTGGGGGAGCCGGCGGTGATCCTGGCCGACGAGCCAACCGGCGCCCTGGATTCCCGGACGGGCCGGGAGGTGCTGGGGCTGCTCCAGTCCCTCCACGCGGCGGGCAACACTGTGGTCCTCATTACCCACGACAACTCCATAGCCGTCCAGGCCCAGCGGATCATCCGTCTGGAGGACGGCCATGTGATCTATGACGGCCCCGCCGACGCCCCGGAGGCGGTGGTCACCCCCAAAGTTTCCGGCGGAGAAGGGGGGAGGCCGGCGTGAGCATAATGGAATCCCTGTCCCTGGCCATCAAAAACATTGTATCCAGCAAGATGCGGACCTTCCTCACCATGCTGGGCATCATCATCGGCGTGGCGGCAGTCATCGTCATCGTGGGCCTGGGAAACGGGCTGGAGGGCTATGTTACCGACAGCTTTTCCGACATGGGCACCAACACCCTCACCGTTTCCGTGGAATCCCGGGGCTCCACCCGCACCCTGGAGGAAGAGGACATGTATGAAATGGTGGAGGAAAACAGCGGCTATCTGGACGCCTGCTCCCCCACAGTGTCCATGTCCGGGACTGTGAAGATCGGCACGGAGACCACCAGCTCCACGGTTACAGGCGTCAGCGAGACGTACTTCTCCATGATGGGCTATGAGGTGGATGCCGGCCGGGGCATCCAGTACAGCGACGTGGCCCAGAGGAGCAAGATCTGTGTGGTGGGGGCGTATCTCGACCAGGCATACTACGGCGGAAACGCGGTGGGCGAGACCATCCGGGTGGGCGGGCAGAGCCTGACCATTGTGGGGGTGCTCTCCCAGCGCAGCGAGGAGCTGGAGGAGGGCGGCAGCGACGACTGTGTTTGCCTGCCCTATTCCACCGCCTCCCGCCTCTCCGGCGGACGGGTGAGCAGCTATGTGGTGACCGTGCTGGACGAGAATACCATCGACGAGAGCCAGGCGGCCCTGGAGAGCGCCCTCTACGCCTATTTTGAAAGCGACGACTTCTACACCGTCACCAGCATGTCGGAGATGGTGGAGACCATGACCAGCATGATCAACCTCATTGTGGGGGTGCTGGCGGGGATCGCAGCCATCTCCCTGGTGGTGGGCGGCATCGGCATCATGAACATCATGCTGGTTTCCGTCACCGAGCGCACCAGGGAAATCGGCATCCGCAAGTCCCTGGGGGCCAAGGAACGCTACATCATGCAGCAATTCGTCATCGAGGCGGCGGCCACCAGCGCCCTGGGCGGCATTATCGGCATCCTCATCGGGTATCTTCTCTCGGCGGCGGCCTCTCAGGCAGTGACCGCTCTGCTGGAGGAGAGCCTCACAGTGGCCCCCACCGCCGCAGCGGTGGGCGTGGCCTTCGGCATTTCGGTGGGCATCGGCATTCTGTTCGGCTATCTGCCGGCAAAAAAGGCGGCGCGGCTCAATCCCATCGACGCGCTGCACTACGACTGATCACATCCTGCTAGGAAAGGAAGGTTGATGGATGAAACAAAAGCGACTGCGGCATGGGGCGGTGAGCGCCCTTTTGATACTGACTCTTCTGATCCCGGGGGCCTGGGCGGCGGACAGCGGCACCCAGCTGGAGACGATCCGGGCCCTGGGCATCATGACGGGGGATGAAAACGGGAAGATGAATCTGTCCAGCTATGTGACCCGGGCGCAGTTTGTCAAAATGATGACGACGGCCTCCAGCTACAAGGACACCGTGGGGGATGGCTACGGCTCCTCCCTGTTCAAAGACGTGAAAAGCACCCACTGGGCCGGCGGCTATATCAAGCTGGCGGTGGAGCAGGAGTGGGTCACCGGCTATGTGGACGGCACCTTCCGCCCGGAGAACACCATCACGCTGGAGGAGGGGTGCACCGCCCTGCTCCGGCTTTTGGGATATGATGCGGACAGCCTCTCTGGCTCCTATCCTGCGGCGCAGCTGTCCAAGGCCGGCTCTGTGGGCCTGCTGGACGACTTGACTGTCTCCCAGGGGGAGACCCTGACCCGGCAGGACTGCGTTGCCCTCTTCTATAACCTGCTGACAGCAGAGGACAGCAGCGGCGCTGTCTACGGCACCACCCTGGGCTATACAGTCACCAACGGCGAGGTGGACTACTCCGCCCTGGTCACCGCCGACACCGAGGGGCCCTATGTGGCGGACGGCGGCACGCTGACGATGCCCTTCTCCGATGAAAACGTGACGGTTTATTATAATGGGGCGCTCTCCTCCCTCTCGGCTGCGGAGGAATACGATGTCTACTACTACAATGAAAACCTGCGCACGGTCTGGATCTACAGCAACCGGATCACCGGCACGCTGACCGCCGTGTCCCCCAGCCAGGCGGCCCCCGCCTCCGTCACGGTGGCGGGCAATGACTATGAGCTGGGCACCTTCTCCGCCGCCTACAAGGTCTCCAGCCAGGGGGCCTTCTCCGCCGGTGATACCGTCACGCTCCTTCTGGGCATGAACGGAGAGGTGGTGGATGTGGTCTCCGTGGCGGCGGCCTCCAGCACGACGCGCTACTACGGCGTGGTCGTCTTCAGCCAGAAGGGGGCCTCCAGCTCCGATACCAGCAGCGGCAGCGAGACCAGCGAACAGACCGTCACCCAGGTGGCCTGCTCCGACGGCGTGGCCCGCACCTTCTATCACAGCGGCTCCGCCCACGCCGCCGGCCGCCTGGTCACCGTTACCACGGAGGACGGCGAAACCACGGTAAAAACCCTCTCCAGCCGGTCCCTCTCCAGGCGGGTCTCCAGCGACGGCAGCCGCTTTGCCGGGTATGCCTTTGCCGAGGATGTGGAGATCCTGGAGACCGACAGCGAGGGAGGCTATCTCAGGATCTACCCCTCCCGCCTGGCGGGCTCCACACTGGACGAGGGGGATGTGCTGTATTACACACTGAACGGGGACGATGAAATCGACTGCCTGATTCTGCGGGATGCCACCGGGGACCTGGTCACCTACGTCTATCTCACCCAGATCAGCGCCCAGTCCGGCTCTATGAGCTCCTCCGGCTCCTATACCTATCTGCTGGACGGGGAGAGCCGCACCCTCAGCTCCTCCACCGTATACAGCGTGGAGACCGGCGGAGCGGCGCTGCTCTACGAGGACGGGGAGGTCAGCCGCATCCGGCAGCTCAGCTCCGTCCGCTTGACAGGGCTCTCCACCCTCACCGCCGAGACAGCCAGCGGTACCCGTGACCTGGATGAGAACGTCCAGGTCCTGCTGAAGACCGGCACGCTCTCCAGCAGCTACTATCTGACGACGCTCTCGGAAATCAACGCGGAGGACTATGTGCTTACAGGGTGGTATGATGATTTGGGCTACTCTGCCGGCGGGCGGATCCGCATCATCGTGGCGGAGAGCCGGTAGCCCCCCGGTTTCATGCGCCCTCTGCCGGCGGCAAATGGGGCGGCAGGCAGATCATGCAGGGAAAAGGCGGACGGTTCCAAAGACCGTCCGCCTTTTTGCGCCTTTTGTGGAAGGACTTACAGTTCGTTGATGGTGTCGGTAATCGACATGCCGCGGATCCGTTTTGCCGGTGCGTGGACGGAGAGGATCGTCGCGCCGATGACAAACAGCAGAATGATCAGCAGCGCCGGGACCGGAATGCCCCAGGTATAGTAGGGAAAATTCGTGGTAATCAGCCTGTTATACAGCAGACGGCTCAGGGGCAGCCCCGCCGCACAGCCGACAATGCAGCCGGTAAAGGCATATGTGGCCGCTTCTGCGGCAAGCATCCGTGTGAGCTGCCGCCCGCCCATGCCCACAGCCCGCATGGCGCCATACTGCTTGATCCTTGCGGAAACGCTCATGGAGATGCTGTTGACGATATTCAGCACGGTGATCAGGGCAATGATGGCGAGGAACCCATAGATGAAGAGGCTGAAGGCCCAGAAGGTGCTGCGGTCCGACTCGTCCCGCCGGTCGGTGAAGCTGTACGGTTCGCCGGCCAATTCCTCAATCGCCGCCACATCTCCATCCGTGGCGGCCTTTGTCATCTGGATGTCGAGGATGGCATAGCCCTCCACGCCGGTGAGCCGGGTAAAGGTCTCCTCGGAGCAAATCAGGATGACCTCGCCGTTGGTCCGCCCGCTGTTGGAGAAGGGGCTGTGGGTCAGCAGTCCGGCGATTTCTACTTGAGAATTGCCGACGGTGACGGTATCCCCGATGGTCAGCGGCACATCCTTGTCCCAGATGCACAGCACCGCGTCGCTGTTCCCATAGACTCTCTCCAAGTCGCTTCCCTTCCGCAGGAGATCATCTTCCAGAAGCCACCCCAACTGCAATTCATCATAGGAAATCAGATCTACCGTCGTCTCCGCAGTTTCTACAGGGAAGGAGGCAGGTATATCCTCCCGATACATCCTGCCAAACGCATGCCGGACGCCGGGCATCTCGCGGATCTCTTCAGCCAGAGCGTAAGGGATCGTATTCGAGTAGTCTT
>CAJFPI010000141.1 GCA_904398675.1 uncultured Oscillospiraceae bacterium | reverse complement strand
GTTGCTGCCATCGCTCCACTGCTCCCGGGCCGCGTCGATGACGCTGTCGCTGCCGCACTTGATGAGGGTGACGCGGTCCAGCTCCAGATGGCGCTTTAAAATATCCTCCAGCGTCCCCTGCTCCTCTCGGATGCGGATCTTTCCGTTATCCAGCTCCATGACAAAGACCGTAATGGCCTGGAGGATATTGGGGTGGACGGTAAACTTGTCTCGGTCCACCATGGTGAACACCGTGTCCAGGTGCATAAACGACCGGGTCTTGGGGATGTCGAAGGCCAGCACCTTCCGGAAGGTTTTGCTGATGGAGAGGACGGTGTGAGCAAACTTGTCGATGCTGTCCTCCTCCGTCCGCTGGGAGATGCCTACCGCCAGCACCCGGGGGCTCAGCACCAGGATATCGCCCCCCTCGATGGAGGTTTTCTCCCCCCGGTCATACCACTTGGGGGCGGCGCGGTAGCGGGGGTGGTGCTGGAAGATGATCTTGCCGAAGAGGGTCTCCCGGCTGCGGGTGACGGTGTGCATCTTGTGGAGGGAGACGCCGGTGCCGATGACGGCGAAGGGGTCCCGGGTAAAATAGAGGTTGGGCATGGGGTCCACCAGGAAGGGGTAGTCGTCGCTGCGGAAACTGAGGTAGTCGCTGAGCTTTCCGGTCTCAAAGCCCCGGACGTCGCTCTTGCGGACGCCGGCCATCATGGTCTCCACCAGCTGCCGGTCCTCCATCGAATCAAAATAGGCCCGCAGGATGTCCCGGACCCGGTGGCCCTCCAGGCCCGCCTCGTCCAGATACTGCTCCACCAGCTCCCGGCGGACCTGGTCATCGGCGATGGTCTCCGCCACCAGGTCCGTCAGATACAGCACCTCCACGCCGTTTTCCCGAAGGCATTGGGCGAAGGCGTCGTGCTCGGCCTGGGCGGCCTTCAGATAGGGGATGTCGTCAAAGAGCAGCCGCTCCAGATACTCCGGCATCAGATTCTCCAGCTCCCGGCCCGGCCGGTGGAGCAGCACGGTTTTCAGCCGCCCGATCTCCGAGGTGTTGTGCAGCCCTGTGGGGTAGGCCGCGTTCTCCATGGTGCATCACTCCTTTTCGCCCATAGGGTGTCCGGCCGCCCGCCGTTTCATGCAGGCGGAAAAAACTGGCTTTGGGAAAGCCGGCATACAGGCCCGATTCCATTGCTCCGCAGGGAACACCCCCAAACCGCCGCCATACAACAGCGCCCCTCTCCCCTGCGCTTTTGCGGAAACGGCTGCCAGTTTTCCCTGCGTCGGCCGGGCGCAGAAAAAGCGCCCCAGTCCTTTGGACTGGGGCGCTTAACAGCATCCGTGCGCGTTACATTGGATCCCGGGGCTCCGCCGGGCCTGCCGACTCCTCCGTTTCGCCGGCGCTCTCCCCCGCGGTCTCCGCCTCCATAACCGCCTGGAAGGCGGGGCCGTCCATGGTCTCGTTTTGCAGCAGATATTCCGCCACCGCCGTCAGCTTTCCGCTGTCAGCCTTGAGAATCTGCTCGCACTGGGCGTAGGCCCGGTCGATGATCATCTTCACCTCCCGGTCGATCTCCGCGGCCACCGCCTCGGAGTAGGGCCGGGTGTGGCCCATGGTCCGGCCGATGAAGACCTCCTCGCTGTCGCTCTGGTAGTTGACGGTGCCCAGCCGGTCGCTCATGCCGTACACCGTCACCATCTGGCGGGCGATGGCGGTAGCCCGCTGGATGTCGTTGGAGGCGCCGGTGGAGATGTCGTCCAGCATCAGCTTTTCCGCCACCCGTCCCCCCAGGAGGGAGACGATCTGCTCCTCCATATAGGACTTGGAGTAGTACCCCTTGTCCTCGGTGGGCAGGGAAATGGTCATGCCGCCGGTCTGCCCCCGGGGGATAATGGTGATCTGATGGACCGGGTCGTGGTGGGGCAGGCGGTACATCACCACGGCGTGGCCCGCCTCATGATAGGCGGTGAGCTGCCGCTCGTGCTCCGGCACCACGCGGCTGCGTTTCTCCGGACCGGCGATGACCTTGATCACCGAGGACTGGAGGTCCTCCATGTTGATGAACTTCCGGTTCTGCCGGGCGGCGTTAAGGGCCGCCTCGTTTACCAGGTTCTCCAGATCCGCGCCGGTAAAGCCGTGGGTGGCCCGGGCGATCTTCCGAAGGTCCACGTCCTCCCCCAGGGGCTTGTTGCGGACGTAGATGTCCAGGATCTCCTCCCGGCCCCGGATATCCGGGTAGCCCACATACACCTGCCGGTCGAACCGGCCGGGGCGCAGCAGGGCGGGATCCAGGATATCCCGGCGGTTGGTGGCCGCCAGGACCACCACGCCCTCGTTGGAGGCAAAGCCGTCCATCTCCACCAGAAGCTGGTTGAGGGTCTGCTCCCGCTCGTCGTGGCCGCCGCCCAGGCCCGCACCTCTCTGGCGGCCCACCTCGTCGATCTCGTCAATGAACACCACCGCCGGCGCCACCTTTTTCGCCTCGGCGAAGAGGTCCCGCACCCGGCTGGCGCCCACGCCTACATACAGCTCCACAAAGTCCGAGCCGGAGATGGAGAGAAACTGTACCCCCGCCTCGCCGGCCACGGCCTTGGCCAAAAGGGTCTTTCCGGTGCCCGGAGGGCCTACCAGCAGCACGCCCTTGGGGATCCGGGCCCCCAGCTCCAGATACTTCTGGGGCTCCTTGAGAAAGCGGACGATCTCCTCCAGCTCCTCCTTCTCCTCGTCGGCGCCGGCCACGTCCTGAAACGTCACCCGCTTATCCTTCTCCGAGCCAAAACGGATGCGGGCCTTGCCGAATTTCATGCCCTTGTCCATGCCGCCGCCCCCCTGGGCCCGGGCCATCATGAACTGCCAGAGGAAAATCAGCGCCGCAATCAGAAGGCCGTAGAGCAGGATCGTGCTCCACCAGGGCGGCTGGTAGGGCGGGTCCATGTCGTAGTCGGTGATGATGCCGTCGGCATACTGGGCGTCGATCAGCTCGCCCAGATCGCTGTAAAACATCTCCACACTGTAGAGCTCACAGGTGACCGTGAGGCGGCCGGAGGAGACCGAGCTGTCCCGCACCTGCATGGTCAGGATGTCGCCCTCCACCTGGAAGGACTCCACCCGCTCCTGGACAAACATCTGCTTGGCCTGGGCATAGCTTACCTCATTGCCCTGGTTGATGCCGTAGAGGGCGTAATAGGTCAGCACCAGGGCGATGACCACCAGGAGGTAAAAGCCGATATCGATACGTTTCTTTCGGTTTTTCTGCAACTTCTTCACTCCTTGCCGCTGCCGCCTGCTCCCCGGGAGCGTATGCAGGATCCTCCCCGCGGCGCGTCAGCTGTTTCATCCGCGGCGGCCAGCAGCCGCGCGGATCGCCTTGTCTCTCTATTTTAAATACAGGAGCACCGGAATATGCTCTCCTGTGGGCAAAGGTCTTATTCCGCCTCTCTCTTCCGCCGCCGGGCAATAACCAGCCGCCGCTGTCCCGGCCGGGGCGCGTGGGCGCTGGACACGGCCACGCCGAAGGCCGCCACGGGCTTTCCGCCGCTGTAGATGACCGGCACGCTGTTCCGCCGGTGGACAGGGACGCCGCTGTCGGCAAAGAGGCGTTTCATGGTCCGCTCCCCCTTGCCGTCTGCCATCCGGTCCCCGCTGCGCCAGGAGCCCACCAGGAGCGGACCGGCAAGGCCGTCCGGCGCCAGGGCCACCAGATCCCCGCCCGTCTCCGTCTCCTCGTCCGCAGCCAGGGTGAACAGCCATCCATTCCACTCCGTCTCCCCGCTCTGCCGCAGGAGCGCCGGGGGATGGGGCCGGGGCATCAGCCCCATCACCAGCCACCCGTCCTCCTCGGCGGCAAACACGCCGCCGGGCAGAACCAGGCAGCCGCCCCGTCCCATGTTGGCCACAGCCTCAAAATGGACGGCGGAAAAATCCTTCCGCCCCACCGGCATCTGCCCAGCCAGCATCCGCGCCACCCGGCGGCGGAGCGCCGGCTCTGCCGCACAGAACGCCCCGTAATCCACCGCCAGGGCGCCCTCCCGCTCCCGAATGGGGAAACGTTCCGCCACCATCCGGTCCAAGAGGTGGCTCTCCTGGGCCAGAATATGGGCGGTGCGGTTGATCGCGGCGCAAAAGCCGGGGTTGATCTCCAGCAGCTGGGGCAGCACCTTGTGGCGGATGCGGTTGCGGCTGTATATCAGGTTGGCGTTGGAGCCGTCCTCCACATGGGGGACGGCATGGGCCTGGGCATAGGACTCGATCTCCTCCCGGACGGTCAGAAGGAGCGGGCGGATATACTGGTCCCGCTGCCGGGCAATGCCCCGCAGGCCGTCCGCCCCGGTCCCCCGGGTCAGGTTGAGCAAAATCGTCTCCGCCTGGTCCTCCAGCTGATGGCCGGTGGCAATATAGGAAAGGCCCAGCTGGAAAGCCGCCTGCGCCAAAAAGCGGTAGCGCAGCACGCGGGCAGCCTCCTCTATGGTAAGGCCGCGGCCGGCGGCATAGCCGGCAGCGTCCACCCGCTCTGTCACAAAGGGGATCCCCTCCCGGCGGCAGTAGTCCCGGACAAAGATCTGGTCCCGGTCCGCCTCCGCCCCCCGGAGCCCGTGGTGGAGATGGGCGGCGGAGACGGCATAGCCGCAGCTTTTCAAAAGGTGCAGAAGGACCATGGAGTCCATCCCGCCGCTGACGGCGCACAGCACCCCCGTCCCCTCCGGCAGCAGCTGGTGCAGCCACTGCCGGGCCTCCCGCAGCTCAGTCTCCATAGCGGGTCTCCAGCGTGCTGAAGGAGGTGAACTCCGGCAGCCACTTCAGCTCCACCTTGCCGGTCTCGCCGTGGCGGTTTTTTGCCACAATGCACTCGGCAATGTTGCGCTTTTCGCTGGCCTCATTGTAGTAATCGTCCCGGTAGAGGAAGAGGACGATGTCCGCGTCCTGCTCAATGGCGCCGGATTCCCGCAGGTCTGAGAGCATGGGGCGCTTGTCGTCCCGCTTTTCGTTGGCGCGGCTGAGCTGGCTGAGGCACACCACCGGCACCTGCAGCTCCTTGGCCATGATCTTCAGCATGCGGCTGATGTCGCTGACGGCCTGCTGCCGGTTCTCCCCGGCATACCCCTTGCCGCCGGCGGAGGTCATCAGCTGGAGATAGTCGATGACCACAAGGCCCAGATTCTCCATCCTGCGGCACTTGGCGTTCATATCCGCCACGGTGAGCAGGGGGTTGTCGTCGATGCGGATGTCCGTCTGGCTGAGGGCCCCCGCCGCCACGGCGATCCGCCCCCAGTCCGTCTCCGAGAGGTTCCCGGTGACAAGCTTGGTGTTGCTGATAAGGGCCTCGCTGGACAAAAGCCGGGTCACCAGCTGCTCCCGGCTCATCTCCAGGGAAAACACCGCCACCGTCTTACCGGAGGTCTTGCCCACATGCAGCGCCATGTTCAGCGCCAGAGAGGTCTTGCCCATGCCCGGCCGGGCGGCCAGCAGAATGAGGTCGGACTTGTTGAGCCCGTGGGTCTTTTCATCAATCGCGGAGAGCCCCGAGGACAGCCCCGGCAGGCCCACCTTGCCGCTGGAGAGGTCGTTGAGGTGGTCCAGCACCGCCGAGAGCACCTGGCCGATGTGGACCATGTCCTGAGCGCTGCGGCCCCGGCGGATGGCATAGATCTTCTGCTCCGCCGCCTCCAGCATGTCCCGGGCCTCGCCGGTGCCCTCCTGCACCATGGCGGTGATCTCTGCCGCCGCCGCGGCAACGCTGCGCATCAGGGACTTGCTGCGGACGATATCCGCATACTCCAGGGCGTTGGCGCTGGTGGGGGTGATCTCCATGAGCTGGGCCAGGTAGCTGCGGGTGGTGTTCTCGTCATAGACGCCGTTTTTCTGCATCTCCTCCGCCACTGTCACGCCGTCGATGGGCTTGGAGTAGCTGAACATGGAGTAGATGGTCTCAAAGATCTGGCGGTTCTGCCGGAGGTAAAAATCCTGGGGCTGGAGCTTGTCCATCACATCCTTGACGCAGCCCGCGTCAATGAGCATGGACCCCAGCACCGCCTGCTCCGCCTCCAGGCTGTGGGGCATCTGCCGCCCCAAAAGCAGGTCGTCTCCCGCCATATTCCCTTCACCTCCCGCTGCAGAAAGCGCAGTCTTCTATCGCAAGCATTCCTGTGTTTTCCGTCTTCCCCTGTCTCCCGCATCGCCCCGTCCGAAACGGGACACGGGCCTGCGGAGGACCCCGCTGTCCCTGGCAGCAGTCTTGGATCATTTTTGTCAGGACATGCGCCTGACAAAAATCCCCTGACCTAGCCGCCCTGGGCGGCGCACCAGTGACCGATGTCACTGGTGGGGGGAATCCACAGCGCAGCCGTCAGCGGTTTTACCGCCTACGGATGCGGCGTCCCCCCTGCGGGGAAAGGGGGGATAACATCCCCTCTTTGCTGTTATTTCTCCTCCGACACCACCACATACACCGTGCCGGAGATCTCAAAGCCCAGCTTGGCCTTCAGCTCATAGGTGCCAAAGCTTTTAATAGGCTCCTCCATCACGATCTTGTTCTTAGCCAGCTCAATGCCATGCTGGCTCATCAGCGCGTCGGAGATCTCTTTGGCCGTCACAGCGCCGAAGAGCTTGCCGTTTCCGCCGGCCTTGGCGGCGATCTTCACCACCGCCCCCTTCAGCTGCTCCGCGGCGGCCTGGGCCGCGGCCTTCTGCCGCTCCATCTCCGCCTTTTTCGCCTTCTCCTGCAGGCGCATGGTGTTCATGGCGTCTGCCGTGGCGGGGACAGCCAGTTTCCGGGGCAGGAGATAGTTGCGGGCATAGCCCTCCGCCACCTCGATCATCTGGCCCTTCTTCCCCTGGCCGCGGACGTCCTGCTGCAAAATCACTTTCATCTCTGTTTCCTCCTTGCACTTCCAAACGATCAGTCGTCGAAATATTTGTCAATGGCCCGCAGCAGATCCCGCTTGACCGCCGCCACCTGGGCGCCCGGCACGGTGCCGCCGGCGGTGGTGGAGTTTCCGCCGCCGCCCAAAGCCTCCATCAGCACCTGAACATTAATATCCCCCAGGGACCGGGCAGAGAGGCCCACGTTGTCCCCGGCCCGGTAGATCACGATGGAGGCCTGGACCCCCTGCAGCGTCAAAAGATCGTCAGCCGCCTTGGCCGCCACCACACGGGGGCAGTCCTGATCCACCGCGGCCACGGCGATGTTGTCGTGGTACATGCCCGCCCGGCGGATGATCTCATAGCGCTCCACCATGCTCTTGAGGTCGCTCTGAAACAGGCGGCTGACCTCGGCGGTATCCGCCCCGGCCCGGCGGAGGAAGGCTGCCGCCTCAAAGGTGCGGCCGCCGGTACGCATGGTAAAGTTTTTGGTGTCCAGCACGATGCCCGCCAGCAGGGCCTCCGCCTCCCCCTTCAAAAGCTGGCTGGGCTCCACCAGATACTGCAGCAGCTCCGCCACCAGCTCGGAGGCGGAGGAGGCGTAGGGCTCATGGAAATTCAGCGCTGCGCTCTCGATATAGCTGGCAGCACGGCGGTGGTGGTCGATGACCGCCACCCGGTTGCAGCTGTCCAGCAGGGCCTGGGATTCCACCATATCCGGCCGGTTGGTGTCCACCACCACCAGCAGGGCGCCGGGCTGGGCGTGGATAAAGGCCTCGTTGCCGCTGATGAACATGCCGTCATACTCCGGCATGGCCCGCAGCCGGCGGAGGAGGGGGTTGGCGTTGTTGCCCTCCAAATCGATGACGATGCGGACCTTCTTGCGGTTTTTCCGGGCAATGCAGCAGATGCCGCAGGCGGCGCCCACCACGTCCATGTCCGCGTACTGGTGGCCCATGACATAGACCTCGCTGGCGTCGCTGACCAGGTCGTTGAGGGCCTTGGCCATGACCCGGCTCTTTACCTTGGTCCTCTTCTCCGTGCTCTGGCGGCGGCCGCCGTAGAACTGGAAGTCCAGGCTGTCCTTCACCACCGCCTGGTCCCCGCCCCGGCTCAGGGACATCTCAATGCATTTGTTGGCGCTCTGGTACAGCTCCTCAAAGGTTTCGCTGTCCTTGCCGATGCCGATGGACAGGGTGGCTGTGACGCCGTCCTCGCTGCTGACGGCGTGGACCGCGTCCAGCACGGAGAACTTCTCCTCCACCATCTGCTTGAAATACTGTTCCTCAAAGACAAAGAGGTAGCGGTCCCGGTCATATTTGAGCAGGATGCCCCCCTTGCCCCGGCACCAGTCGTTGAGCCGCTCGTCGATCTGGGCCAGCACCGCAGACCGCGCCGCTTCGCCCCCCGCCTTCATCAGCTCCTCGTAGTTGTCGATCATCATGATCGCCACCACCGGCCGGGTGTCCTCAAAGCGGCTGACGATGGCGTCGCTCTCCGTCACATCCACCCAGTAGGTGGTAGCCAGCAGGTTTTCCCCCACGGTTTTGCCGCTGATGCGGTTGGTGGAGCCAAACACCCGGTACACTCGCTCCCCCAGCTGCACCCGGGTTGGGCACTCCCGCTCCTCCCCCAGGACCCAGTGGTAGTCAAAGTGGGGGATCAGCTCGTCCAGGCGCACGTCGATAAACAGCGCGTCCTTGTCCCCGGCGATCTCCAGAAAGCTCTCGTTGCTCCAGATCACCTCGCCTGTGTCCGCCCGGAACACCAGGATGGGCAGCGGCGCGTTGAGCACGGTGTTCTTGCTGGCGCTGTCCAGCCCGCCGGTGAGCCCGTCGATGTACTGCATGATGTTCTTTTTCCGCTTTTTTGCCGTGTACTGCAGGAAAAAGTACAAAATCAGGGTAATAACCGCCTCCGCCAGGGCCAACACCGGCTGAAAGGGGATGGCCAGCACCACAAACAGCGTCAGGCAGATGATGATGGGCTGGATATTGGGCTCCATCATGCGGGACAATTTCTTGTTCACAGTGCGCCTCCCCCTCCCGCTGCGCCCGCCGGAGGCGCGTGCACAGCGTTTTGTTCGAATGATAGTTCTTGTATTATACCATGCCCGCCGGGCAAAGTAAAGGGCGCGTTGCCTCTCCGCCGCCCAGGCGCGGGAGGCGGATTCCCGCAGAAAAAGCGTCTGCTTTTTGCTCTGCCGCAAATTTTTTTGTAATTTTTGTGTACAAATGGGAAAAGCTGTGGTATACTATATTGGATTACCGGTTTCAGGCCGGTTTTGTGTGGTTTGTTTCGCGGGGCGTTGTGGGCGTCCGGCGACAAATATAGATGAATTGGAGACAGCGCAGGCCAGGGGATGGCCGCTCCCTCATGCCGCGGGCGAATCGGGGTCCGCCGGCGGGGACGGACTGCCCCTTTTCTTGCCATGCTCTTGTGTGGCAGGGGCGGCACGGCTTACATCCCCGGCGCATGGACCGGACCGGCCCATATGCGCCAGCTTTTCTGCGCCCTCTCACTTCTTCTTACATACCTGATCATCAATATCAACAAAGGAGTGAAGTCAATTTGGCAGAAAAAATGAAGATTATTCCCCTTGGCGGTCTGGATGAGATCGGCAAGAACATGACCGTCTATGAGTACGGCGGCGAGATCATTGTGGTGGACTGCGGCATGGCCTTTCCCGGGGACGACATGTACGGTATCGATCTGATCATCCCCGATGTCTCGTATCTGATCAAG